>NZ_FUZD01000026.1:0-58781 GCF_900168135.1 Arthrobacter sp. 49Tsu3.1M3 | reverse complement strand
TTCCGCCAGGCCGTCACGGACCTCGGAGCCGTTCAGCGCTTCATCAAGCCCCACTGCCCCTGGACCAACGGCAAAGCCGAACGCTTCAACCGGACCCTGCAAACCGAATGGGCCTACCGGCAGGCCTTCACAAGCAGCACCCACCGCCAAGCCGCACTTGCGCCCTGGCTCCAGCACTACAACACTGAACGAATCCACACCGGCATCGGAACCACACCCACCACCCGGGTGTCACCAACCTGATGGCTCAGTACACTTAGGGCCGCGGTTTCCCGGAGCTGCAGGGGCTCAGGCCCCGGGCTGCCGGGAATCTTTGGGGCGGTTGTCCGTGTGGACGGCAATGTCGGGATTTTCGTCCACGAGGCGGTCTTCGGCCTCGGCGTCGGCCACCTCGCCTGCGCTGCGCATCGGCTTGGCCTTGCCCGAGAACCGGTGGTGGAGCGTCGCAGTGGCCGCGTCGCGCTGCTTCTGGAAGAACAGGAAGCTGACGGCAAAGGACATCATTCCGGCGCACAGGGCGGCCAGGAGCACCCCCAGCTGCAGGTAGAGAAAGAGCGCAAACAAGGGCGCAAACAGCGCCAGCCGAATCAGGGTGTATTTGAGGAAAGCCACGTCTCAAGTTTAGCCGCCAGGACGGCGCCCCGCGTCGGCCGTCCCGCTCCCCTCGGGCGCGGTGCCGGCGGCCTGCACCCGGGCATAGTGACCGGCGCCGTCGAGGCGCCCGACGGCTAGACTGAAGGTATGCTCCGTGTAGTGGTTCCGATCGTCATACTGGCCGTGTTTGTCTATGGACTGGTGGACCTCATCCGCACTGACGCGCGGCTGACCAGGGGCATCTCCAAGACCGCCTGGATCTTCGTGCAGGTCCTCCTCCCCGTGGTCGGCGCCACCCTGTGGTTTCTCCTGGGACGCCCCCGCGCCACGGACACCGCGCCGGTCGCCTACAGCCACCCCGTAGCGCCCGATGACGACCCCGAATTCCTGCGCAATCTTGAGATCCGCCACCGCAACCAGGCCGAGGCCGACAGGCTCAAGAAGCTCAAGGAAGAGCTCGACGCCAAGGACCGCAAGCACGACGCCGGCAACACGGAAGCCGGCGGCAGCGAAGGCGCCGGCGGTGCCCACGAACCCGGCGATGCCGGAACGCCCGGCACGGACGAGGTCAAGTAACGGTCACGTAGCAGTCAAATAGCACCGACGCCATTGCGGCTCCGGAATGGCGTAGGCCGTGGGGTCGATTGACCCTTCGTTCCGGAGATCCATCTGCGGCCATTCGCCGCAGATGGCCGGAATCCCACGCTCTAAGCGGCCATCTCCGGCAAACGGCCCCCACGCATCCGCGCCCGCCCCTGCTGAGCGCGCCTCCTCTCCTCCCCCACACCCTGCCCGCACTGTGGATAACCTCCAAGCCCCACCGGCGCGGGCGCAGAATGCCCGTATGCGTCCGCCCAGTGAGCTCCCCCCACATCTTCGAAACCAGCCCTTCACCGTGGCCGAGGCCCGCACTGCCGGGTGGGGCGACAACGGACCCGGGCCAGGGATCTCGTCAGCCCCTGTTACGGGGTGCGCGACACGGCCGCCACCCCAGACAGTTTGCTGAAGCGTGTGCATGCCGTGACCGCGGTGACGGGCGCAATCGTGAGCCACCTGTCTGCGGCAGTGCTGTGGGGATTTCCCCTGCCGCAGGCCCTGGAGAACCTGGCGGTCATCCATCTGACGAGTCGGCCGGGCCACCGGGCGGTGCGGCATAAGAATGTGGTGGGCCACCAGCAGGCGCTTGAACCGGAGGAGATCGTGACCGGGGCCCGGGTGAGCTGCACCTCCCCGCTGCGGACGTGGTTCGATCTCGCCGGCATCCTAGGCCTCGATGACTTGGTGATCGCAGGGGACTTCCTGCTGCGGCGGAGAAACCCATTGACCACGATCCATGGGCTGGACGCGTTCCTCGCCGGGAAGCAAGGCAGAGCGGGCTACCGGCGGGCTATGCAGGCCCGCTCCCTGATGCGCGCCGACACTGACTCCCCCAAGGAGACCGAACTCCGGCTGCTCCTGATTCGGCATGGCCTGCCCGAACCCCGAATCAACGTGCCCATGTTCGATGAGACCGGCGGTTGGATCCAGGACCCGGACCTCGCCTACGAAGAAGAAAAGATCGCGATACGACGGCGGGCATCACGCCAGTCCGGCCCAGCGTCGCAGCGACATCTTCCGGGATGAGAACGCCAGGGACGCCGGGTGGTGCGTGGTCGTACTGACGCAATGGCACCTGACGCCGCCCGGCCCTGGGATGGAGCCTGCCGCGGTTACCCGCGTGCGTGCGGCGCTAACGGAGCGCGGCTGGACTCCCGGCCCAGGCCGGAAGCCGGTGCGACGTCAACGTCCCCGTCCGCAACCGCACCCACCTGACACCAATGGCCGCTAAGCACGGCGGCATAGCGGCCATCTGTGGCGAATCGATGGGCGCGGGCCCGCACGGCCCGGGAGCGCCCGGCCTGGGTGCGGTTGGGCTGCGGTGCGGCTTACAGTCCCGAGTAGGAGTGCAGGCCGTTGAAGAACTGGTTCACGATCGTGAAGTTGAAGACCACGCACAGGTAGCCGACGATCGACAGCCAGGCGGCACGGGTTCCGGTCCAGCCCCGGGTGGCGCGGGCGTGCAGGTATCCGGCGTAGACCACCCAGATCACGAATGTCCAGACTTCCTTCGTGTCCCAGCCCCAGAACCGGCCCCAGGCTTTCTCCGCCCAGATGGCGCCGAACATGAGCGTAAACGTCCAGCCGACGAACGCGATCGCGTTGATGCGGTAGGACAGGTTTTCCAGGCTCAGGGCGTTCGGGACCAGGCGCATGAAGCCCAGCTTGTCGGCTCCGCCGGCGGCGATGGTCTTCTGCCGGTGCGACTGCACGAGCTGCAGCGCGGACATCGCGAAGGTCAGGGTGAACAGGGCCGAGGACATTACCGCGATGGAAACGTGGATGATCAGCCAGTAGCTCTGCAGCGCCGGCACGAGGTGGCCCACGGGGGTCCAGAAGGCGATGGAGGCGGCAACCAGCATGATGATGGCCAGGCCGATCACAAACGTGCCCAGGAAGCGCAGGTCGCGGCGGATCAGCACCAGCAGGAAGACGGCCACGGCCACGAACGCACCCGTGGTGAGGAATTCGTACATGTTGCCCCACGGCACCCGGCCAGCACCGAGCGCGCGGGTGATCACGCCGGCCGCATGAATCGCGGCGCCGAGGACGGTCAGCGCGACGGCGACGCGGGCGGGGGCACGCCGCTCGCCGGCGTAGCGCATGCTGCCGTCGGCGGTCTGGCCCGCGCCTGCGGCGGTGCCGAGGCGGGAGGTGGCCGACGTCGGACGCTCGGCCCGGCCTGCCGGGCCGCTGACGTCCGCATCGGAGCGGGCGACGTCGGCTCCGGCGGCCCCGGCGCCGACGCCAACGGGAACGCGCGCGGCATTGGCCTCGGCCGCCCCGGAGAGCTCCGCGGCCTTGAGGTCCACCGCACGCAGCGTCTTGCTGCTCTTGGCCAGGTCCCAGGCGAAGGCGATGAACGCCACCGTGTACGTGCCGGCGGCCAGCAGCATGAACAGCTCGCTGTACTGGCCCATTGTTTCGTTGATCGAGAACGGCATTACTGATCCTTCTTCGACTCGGAAGAGCCGGCTGTTGACTGGATGAAGTCTTCTGCGGGTTGTTCAGGAGCGGCGTGCGCGCCGCTGGCACTCGTGCTGCCTGTTGCCGTGCTGGCCTTATCCGCCCGGTCATTATCCGCTGTTGCGCTGGGAGCGGGCTGGGAGCCGGTCGCGGCCTCATCGCCCAACAGCCAATCGTCGGAAAGGAGTTTGCGGATTGCCGCGGCCTCCCCGGCCAGGCGGTGGTCCTCACCGCGGGCCAGGAGACCGTACTCCACCATGGTGCGGCCGTCCTCGTGGGTGCCGGTGCGGACCCAGACGCGGCGGCGGTTCACATAGAGCGAGGTCACGAGCCCGGCCACGGCCAGGAGCGCGAAGATCAGGGCGTACAGCTGGCCGGGGTTGTGGTGGATGTCCACGCCGATGTAGCGCTTGACGCCGTCGAAGCTGATGGAACCCTTGCCGTTCGGCAGCGTGTAGCTGCTTCCGGGCGCCAGGACGATGCCCTTGGTGTCCAGGTTCCTGGCGTTGAGCGGCGTCAGTTTCTTGACGTCGAGCTCGAAGACGTTCTGCGGGGAGCCCGCGTCCAGACCGAGATCGCCGAAGTAGGAGTTCAGGGTCAGCTGCGGGTTGATGAGCTCCGGATCACCGCTGAAGGACACGCCCTTGTCGGTGACGAACGCCGTCGGCAGGAAGAACCCGGCGAAGGCGAGCTGTTCGGGTTTGGCGTCCGGAACCTTGATGACGACGGAGGAGTAGTAGTTCTCGCCCTGGAGCTTGGCGACCACGGGCCCCTGCATGGCAACATTGCCTGCGCCGTCGCGGATCGTGACGACGGGAGCGTAGCCGTTGCCAGTGAGGTACACACTGGTGCCGCCGAGGCTGAGGGGGTCGTTGACTTTCAGCACCTCCTTCTTGGCGGGTGCGTCCGGGTTTTCCTTCGTGGTCACCGCGGCGGTGAAGTCGATGGGCTGACCGAACTTGCCCTTTGATTCACGGTCGAAGGTGATGTCGAACTTGTCCAGCTGGACCGAATAGGGCTGCAGCTGGCTGCTCTGGAAATTGGTGCCGGGGGTGAACTGGTCGTAGCCGACGAGGGTATTGACGAACGTGTCGCCTTCCACCAGGATCCGCTGCCCGCTGTAGCCGAAGAGGCCGCCGGCCGCCACCGAGACCAGCACCCCGATCAGCGCGGTGTGAAAGACGAGGTTGCCGACTTCCTTCAGGAAGCCACGCTCGGCACCCAGGGACGGGCGGGCGCCGTCGCGGTCCCGGACGTCGACGCGGTAGCCGCGCTTTTTCAGCAGCCCGGCGGCGTCGCTGATGGCGGCCGACGCCGGGATCCCGGCGTCGGCCGGAATCACCAGGGTGCCGTATTCGGGCAGCCTGGACAGGCGGGCGGGGGTGCGCGGGGGCTGGGAGCGCATCGCTTTGTAGTGCGCGATGGCGCGCGGTATCACGCAGCCAATCAGCGAGACGAACAGCAGGATGTAGATCGCGGAAAACCAGGCCGAGGAGTAGACGTCGTAGAGCTGCACCGAGTCCAGGATCGAGCCATAGTCCGGGTGGTCCTTGATGTACTGCGTGACAATCGCCGGGTTGGCCGGGCGCTGCGGGAACAGCGAGCCGGGCACGGCGGCGACGGCCAGCAGCAAGAGCAGGAACAGGGCTGTGCGCATGCTGGTCAGCTGCGTCCACGCCCACCGGAGCATGCCCAACGGACCCAGCGTGGGCAGGACGGCCTCGGGCTTCGGGGACTTCTTCTTTTCGTTCACGCGCTCGCTCATCAGATTGGCAAATTCACATCGGTTTGGAACCAGTACTGCAACCCGGACACCCAGGTGCCCCACACACCGCTCGCCATCAGGATTCCAAGCAGGATCAGGATGCCGCCGCCGGTGCGCTGGATGGCGAGCCGGTGGTTGCGGAAGAAGGACATCACGCCGATGCCGCGGCGCACGGCCAGGGCGATCAGCAGGAACGGGATTCCCAGCCCAAGGCTGTAGACGAACGCCAGGAACGCCCCCTTGGCCGCCGAGGAGCCGCCGGAGAGGCTAAGCAGCTGGACGGCCGAGTACGTCGGACCGATGCACGGTGCCCAGCCCAGCCCGAAGGTGATGCCCAGCAAGGGCGCGCCCCAGAGGCCGGCGGGTGGTTTGGCATGGATCTTGGCATCGCGCTGGAGCCAGCCGAAGCCGCCCATGAACACCACGCCCATGACGATCACCAGGATGCCCAGCAGCTGGGTGATCCACATGTTCTGTGAGCCGGTGATGAAGCTGCCCAGCTGCCCGAAGGCGCCGCCGAGCAGCACGAAGATCACGGAGAAGCCCAGGACGAACAGCCCGATGCCGGCCAGCATGCGCCCGCGCCTTTGCTTCTGCAGGTCGACGCCGGTCAGTCCCGTGACGTAGCCCAGGTATCCGGGCACCAGCGGGAGGACGCAGGGCGAGAGGAAGGAGACCAGTCCGGCCAGCAGCGCGACGGGAATGGCAAGCAGCAGCGATCCGTTCAGGATGGCTTCGGCGAAGGGGCTGTTCACGGTGGGGCCGCGCTACTCGGCCACGGCGGCGGCGATGAGGGACTTCAGCGTGCCCTGCTGGATTTCGCCCAGGACCCGGGAGGCGACGCGGCCCTGCTTGTCCAGCACGAGGGTGGTGGGCACGGCGCCTGGCGGCACGAGGCCGGAGACGGCCAGCAGCACGGCGCCGTCCTTGTCATTGAAGCTCGGGTACGTCAGGTTGAAGGTCTTGTCGAACGCATCGGCCGTGGCCTTCTCATCGCGCAGGTTGACGCCGAAGAACTGCACGCCCTTGGTCTTGAATTCCTGGTTCAGCGCCTCGAGGGAGGGCGCCTCGACCCGGCAGGGGGCGCAGGCGGCAAACCAGAAGTTCAGCACGGTGACCTTGCCGGGGAAGTCCGCCGACGTGACGGCCGTGCCGTCGAACAGCGTCCCCTTGAGCGCCACGGGACTCTTACGGTCCGCGACGGCGAACTCGGTCACGGACCCGTCGCCGGCCACGTAGTTTTTGTTGTCCCCGGCCTTGGCCTGTTTGGCGAGGGCGTCGTCCTGGGCGCAGCCGGACAGCCCGAACATGGCGGCCAGCGCGGCCCCGCCGGCGGTCAGGACGCTGCGGCGGGACAATGGATTGTTGTCGCGGCGGTTCGCGGCCATGGTCAGGCTCCCGGGGTGCTGGCGGCACCGGGCAGAAGGGCGGCAGCGGGCTCGCTGTAGTCGACGCGTACGAGGCCGCCGGTGTCGTCGAACACCAGGGACGTCAGGGACGTCAGGGTGCATTCGCGCTTGCGCGGGTCGTGCCACAACGGCCGGCCTTCGGCGCTGAGCCGCGTGGCCCAGATGGGCAGCTGGTGGCTGACAAGGATGGCTTCGGCCCCGTTGCCGCCCAGCTCGATGGCACGGACGCGTGCGTCCTGGACGGCCGCGATGACCCGCGCGGCCTGCTCCTTGTACGGCTCACCCCAGGAGGGCCGCAGCGGGTTGTACAGCCGGGCCCAGTGCTTGGGCCGCAGCAGCTCCGCCTTCGAGACGCGGAGGCCCTCAAAGTAGTTCGCGGCCTCGATGATGCGGGATTCGGTGGCAATCTCCAGGCCCAGGGCGTCGGCGATCGGCTGCGCCGTCTCCTGCGCGCGGGTCAGTGGGGACGCGGCGAGGTGGACGATCCTGGCCCCTTGCGCGGACCGCTCCCTGAAGTGTTCCGCCAGGGTGCGGGCCATCTCCCGGCCGAGTTCGGAGAGGTGGAATTCCGGCAGCCTGCCGTACAGGACACCATCGGGATTGTGGACCTCGCCGTGGCGGAGCAAATGAACAGTGGCTTGGGGCATGTCTACCAGTTTCTCAAAGATGCCGGTCGATCTGAAATCTTCTACGGGAGGTAGAACTGATGAGTTTGGAAAAATGTTCCCTGGAGTTGGAATAAAAGATGCAAATGCATGTTTATACTGGGTGAAGCAGTTAGTTGAGATTTCAACCAATGATGCTTCAACTAGCGATCAGACGAACCACCGCAGTACCAACCCGACTCAAGGAGAACCACCATGGCACTTCCCGCAAACGTCACCACCGGCACCTGGACCCTCGACCCGTCGCACAGCGAGATCGGCTTCACCGTCCGCCACGCCGGCATCAGCAAGGTCCGCGGTCAGTTCACCGACGCCGCCGCCACCCTGGACCTCGCCGAGAACGTCACCGACTCCAAGGTCAACGCCTCGATCAAGACCGCAAGCTTCGACTCCGGTGACGCCAACCGCGACGGCCACGTCCGCGGCGAAGATTTCTTCGACGTCGAGACGTTCCCGGAGATCTCCTTCGTCTCCAACAACATTGTTCCCAAGGGCGACGCCTACGAGCTCCAGGGCGACCTCACCATCAAGGGCATCACCCGCCCCGTGGCCCTCGAGACCGAATTCAACGGCGTGGCCGTCGATCCCTTTGGCAACACCCGCGCCGGCCTGAGCGCCGAAACCACGATCAGCCGCAAGGACTTCGGGCTGACCTGGAACGCCGTCCTCGAAGCCGGCGGCGTGCTGGTCAGCGACAAGGTTGCCATCAACCTTGAACTGGCCTTCATCGCTCCCGCAGCATAGCCAGCATCAAGCACGGTCACGGCCCGGTCACTCCCGTCCGCGCCTGACGGCCGACGCCGGCCAGCCGGCTCCAGCGCCCTGCTTCATCTTCGCGATGAAAGCGGGGCGCTGCTGTTTTCGCCGCTGCCGCCTGCCCCTCTCGGGCGCCGCCGTCGGGCACCGCGACGCGACTGCAGATTCCCTAGATAACGGGGAAACGGCGGTCTACAGTGAGAGCCATGAGCAACCCGAGTGATGTACCTCCGCAGCAGCCGGGCGCCCAGCCGCCGGCGTCGGGCAGCGTCCCGCCCGCCGGCCCACCGCGGCTTCCCGCGAACCCGCCGTCCCCTCCCGGATACCAGGCACCGCCCCCTGGGTACCAGGCACCGCCGCCGGGTTACCAGGGCCAGCCGGCGCCAGCCGGCGGATTCCGCTTCGAGATGCCCGCCGACCGCCCCAGGAACTTCGGCGATGCACTGCCTGCCGGCGGGCTCTCCGGCATGTTCAAGGTTGCTGCAATGCCCACCGAGCTGAAGGTCTCCTACTGGATCTGGCTGATCGGCGGGCTCCTGGGCCTCCTCGGTGGAGTCATCGGGTTGTTCGGGTCCTTCGTCCTGGTCGCCTTCGCGCCGGCAATCGGGCTCCTGGTGCTGTTGCTCGTGATCGTGGCGCTCGCGCTGGCAACCGCTCAGATCCTCCTGGCCATGAAGATGAAGGAAGGCCGGGAATGGGCCCGCTTCGCCCTCACCATCCTTGCCGGCATCTCCCTGGTGCTGGCACTCATCAGTTCCGGCATCGCCGACGGCCGGGCGGGCGGAAACCTCCCGGGCTTCCTCATCAGCCTCGTGGCGACAGTGCTCATGTGGCTGCCGAACGCACAGGCCTGGTTTGTCGCCAACCGGGGCCGAATCTAGGCCTGCCGCCGCACAGGGCACCCGCGGAATCGTGGCCGCGCCGGGGCTTCCCCGCCGCTGCGCGCCGGCCATCGAATGAGGCTTGAGAATACCTCTCCGGAATGATCCACACGGTGGCCAGCCCGCGGTACGGTGGAGCTAAACCATGCTGGGGGCAGGGCAGGATCTCTGGTCCCGGTGGCCGATTCGATCGATCGACACGCAAAGGACCGCTTCATGAGCAATCCCCCAGTCCAGCCCCCGCCTCCCAACGGCTCCGAGCCGGGCGGCGAATCCACTCCGGCCCCGCCGGCATACGGCCAGAACGCCCCGCAGGCACCGCAGTACGGCCAGCAGGCACCCCCGGCATACGGCCAGAACGCCCCGCAGACACCGCAGTACGGCCAGCAGACGCCCCCCGCCTACGGCCAGAACGCCCCCCAGACACCTCAGTACGGCCAGCAGACGCCCCCAGCCTACGGCCAGAACGCCCCCCAGACACCTCAGTACGGCCAGCAGACACCCCCAGCCTACGGCCAGAACGCCCCCCAGACACCTCAGTACGGCCAGCAGACACCCCCAGCCTACGGCCAGAACGCCCCGCAGACACCGCAGTACGGCCAGTCCCCGTACGGCCGATCCCCCTACGCCCAGTACCCGTCCCAGCAGCCGCACGCTCAGGGCCCGGTTCCCCAGTTGGTCAATACGTCGTTCTGGCTAATCATCGCAGCCGGAGCCCTGTGGGTCATCTCCATGCTGGTGTCCCTGGGAACCCTGGACACCCCTGCCGTCAGGGACATGTTCGAGCAGCAGATGACAGCCAGCGGCACGAGCGTCGACTTCGAATCCATCAAGGGTGTCCTGATCGGCACCATCGTGGTGTTTGCCGCCATCAGCGCCGGGCTGTACGCCCTCGTGGCATTCAATGTCCGCAAGGGCAAGAACTGGGCCCGCATCATGGGCACCGTGTTCGCCGCATTGTCGGTCTTCAACATCATCCCGCTCAGCCTCGCCACGCTGGCGGCACTCGTGGGCATTGCGGCTATCGTGCTGCTTTACCTGCCCGCGGCAGCACCGTATTTCCAGAAGCGGCAGTCCTTTGCCAACCCCTATGGACAGCCCGGAGCCCCCTTCGGGAAGTAGCTTCGCCAGGAACCAACCTGTGGGGTACTCAGCGGGCGCGGGAACTGGAGGGCTGGCCGATCTTAGTCGGCGTCTTCCGGGTCCTGCGCCCTCTGTGCGTGGTAGGCCAGAATCTGCAGTTCCGTTGCCATGTCCACCTTGCGGAGGTTGACTCCCGGGGGGACCTGCAGCATCACCGGCGCGAAGCTGAGGATGCTCCGCACGCCGGCGGCTATCACCCGGTCGCAGACGTCCTGGGCCACCGCCGCGGGCAAGGCGAGGACCACCATGTTGGCACCGGTCCGTTGCAGTACCGGCTCAAGGTCGGCGGCGTCGCTGACCCGCAGCCAACCGACTTCACTGCCCACCACCATCTGGTCGGCGTCGAAAATCGCCACAATGTCAAAGCCCCGAGACTCGAATCCGCCGTACCGGGCCAGGGCTTTGCCGAGGTTGCCCGCACCGACGATCGCGACTTTCCAGTCATGCGTCAGCCCGAGGGCAGCGGCGATGTTGCGGTTGAGGTACTGGACCTCATAACCGACACCCCGGGTTCCGTAGGAGCCGACATAGGAGAGGTCCTTGCGCAGCGTCGAGGAGCTGACTCCGGACGCCTCGGCCAGCGACTCGGACGAGACCCGGTCCACCCCGTCAGCCAGCAGTGTGGTCAGGGCGCGCAGATAGATGGTCAGCCGGGCCACGGCCGCAGGCGGAATCTGTTTGGCCGCAGTCCCGGCTCCGCCGGGGACAGGCCCGGGAGATGAATCCAGCGAAGTCACTATCTGCTCCATTGCGTCGCGTTGTGCTTCCCACTCTAGAGCCCCCGCGCATCACCCAACAAAGCACCCCGCCGTCAGGAGGGCTGGTCGAGGACCCGTTGCAGGGTCCGGGTCAGGCGGGCCTCGTCGATCTTCCAGAAATCCCGCTGGACGCCGTTGACCAGCACCACCGGGATCTCCTCGGCAAAGCGTTCCCGCAGCCCGGCGTCGTCGTCCACCGATTTTTCCGACCAATCTATTCCGAGCGCAGCGGTGACCCGGCCGACGGCGGCACGCGCCTCTGTGCACAGGTGACAGTCAGCCTTGGTGATCAGAACGACATCGGGTAACTGTGCGGGTTTGGCCATGCATCCACCGTAGCCCGGCGGCCACTTCGGCGTCGACGCGCGGCGCAGTCCGCCCGGGTCCGGGCCGTCCTGCCGCCGCGTCGCGCATCCAGCGGGCGGCCGGGGGCCCGTCATTGACTAGACTCGTGGCATGCCCGAGGAGAAATACGTCATTGTGGCCAATGAGCCTGCTGCATCGACGCAGCACGGCGAGGCCGCATTCTTCGACGTCGACAACACCCTCATGAAGGGCGCAAGCCTTTTCCATGTCGCCCGCAAGCTTCACCAGCGTGGCGCCTTCACCCTGCCGCAGGCTGCCGGGTTCGCCTGGAAGCAGTTCATGTTCGTGCTGCGCGGCGAAAACATGGATGACGTCCATGCCGTCCGCGATTCCGCCCTGACGCTGGCCGCCGGCATCACGGCGAAGGACATCGAGGCGTTGGGCGAAGAGGTCTACGACGAGATGATTGAGTCGCGGATCTGGCCGGGGGCAAAGGCCCTGGCCGAGCAGCATCTCCGGGTCGGGCGCAAGGTATGGCTCGTCACGGCGACGCCGATCGAGGTGGCTACGGTCATCGCCGCCCGGCTGGGCCTGACCGGGGCGCTGGGCACAGTGGGCGAGATCCTGGACGGCTCGTACACGGGACGGCTTGTGGGCGAGATCCTCCATGGACCGGCCAAAGCGGTCGCAGTCCAGCACATTGCCGAGGAACAGGGCCTGGACCTGAGCCGCTGCTGGGCGTACAGCGATTCCCACAACGACATCCCGTTGCTGAGCATGGTGGGGCACCCCGTTGCCATCAATCCCGACTCCAAGCTGCGCCGCTACGCCCGCGAGCACAACTGGCCGGTCTACGACTTCCGCGCCGGCCGGCGCGCCGCCACTCTGGGCTTCAAGGCCGCGACGGTCGGAGGGGCCATCTACGGGCTGTGGCGGGGGTTCTCCCGCTTCCGCGGCCCCAGCCGCTAGGCCGCCCGCGGCTTTCCGCTGACGTTTCGGACCCGGGTTGCGGTTTCAGACCCGTGCGCCGCAGATCCGGGCCGCCTGTGTCCGGTTCCGTAGCCCTTGCCTCGTCCTGGTGCGAAATCTTCCCACCAGGACGCGGCAAGAAAAATGCCCGCCGCCTGGAAGGCAACGGGCATTTCATGCATTTCGAAGTATTGCTACTTCTTATTGCGACGCTGGTGGCGCGTCTTGCGAAGCAGCTTGCGGTGCTTCTTCTTGGCCATACGCTTGCGACGCTTCTTAATAACTGAACCCACGAAAGTTCCTTACCGGCTAGATGCAGTACCTGCCTGTTGGGAAGGGTCCGCGCGCTAAGCAGCAGACTGAAACAACTGACAGGTTCTTACAATGACGTAAAACGTTCCTTAACAGGGTACCGCCTCTGCGAGGCACCCCACGACCGCGGGCCCCGTGCGGAACCCAAAGCAGTCGATTCACACTGTGAATGTTGCCGCTGACTGATCAGCCAGTTCCGGCGTGGCCGTCATTCCGGTCGACGACGGCACCCTTGAGGTACTGTTCGACGGCGTTTTCCGGCACGCGGTAGGAGCGGCCGAACCGCACGGCCGGCATCTCCCCCGAATGCACCAGACGGTACACAGTCATTTTCGATACCCGCATAAGTTCCGCGACTTCGGCCACGGTCAAAAAACGGGCCTTGGAGAAGTTGGCCTCCGTAGACATTTCCCTATTCCTTTGCTCAAGCGAACGGCAGCCCCACCTGTTGACATGGCGGTGTGCCGATGCTGAGCCATCAAACAACCATGTGTTAGCAACACTAGTTGCTCATGGTGCCAAAGTGAAAGACTTCCTCAGGAATCCCCACACGATTTCCGCAGGAATCTCGAAAGTCACGCAGCACCCTCCTCCTCCTGCTCCTCCCTCAGGCACGGGTCCGCCGGGTGCGGGCCGAGGCGGCCAGCTGGCCCAGTACCGACGCTGTCACGTCCCAGTCCATGCAGGCATCCGTGACGCTCTGGCCGTAGACAAGCTCGTCGCGGCCTGTGCCTGTAACGGCGTTGACGGCTGCGTTGACCTCAAGGGTCTGCGCCCCGCCCACCAGGAAGCTCTCGAGCATGACGCCGGCGATGGCCCCGGCGGCGGCACCGGCATTTTCCAGCTGCGCACCGATTTCGAGGGCGACCTCGGCCTGGCGGTGGTGGTTCTTGCCGCTGTTGGCGTGGCTGGCGTCGACGATCAGACGCGGGTTGAGCTGCTTCGCGGCGAGTTTCGCTGAGGCCGCTTCAACATCGGCGGCTGAGTAGTTGGGGCCCTTGCGTCCGCCGCGGAGGATGACGTGGGTGTCCGGGTTGCCGGCGGTAGCCACAAGCGCCGCCCGTCCGACGTCGTCGATCCCGAGGAACGCCTGGGCGGCGGCGGCGGCGCTGCACGCGTCCAGCGCCACCTGGAGATCGCCGTCGGTCCCGTTCTTGAAGCCGATCGGCATCGACAGCCCGGAGGCCAGCTGGCGGTGGATCTGGCTCTCCGTGGTGCGGGCGCCGATCGCGCCCCAGGCGACGAGGTCCGCGACGTACTGGGGGCTGATGGGCTCAAGGAACTCGGTGGCGGTGGGCAGGCCGAGGGCGGTGACCTGGCGCAGGAAGGCCCGGGCCGCGCGCAGGCCCGCGGCGATGTCGTGGCTGCCGTCCAGCCGGGGGTCGTTGATCAGGCCCTTCCAGCCCACCGTGGTGCGCGGCTTCTCGAAGTAGGTGCGCATGACGATCAGCAGGTCTTCGCGGTGCTTCTCTGCCTGGCTGACCAGCCGGCGGGCGTATTCCAGGCCCGCCTCGGGGTCGTGGATGGAACAGGGGCCCACGATGACGAGCAGCCTGTCGTCCACCCCGTCCATGATGGCCCGGACCTCGTCCCGGCCTCGCCCGACCACCTCGGCCAGGCGGGCCTCCAGGGGCAGTTCCGCCATGAGGTCCTGCGGGGTGGGCAGCGGGGTGAACTCGCTGACGCGCAGGTTCGAGGTGGGGTGTTGGGGGCCGGCGGCTGCTTCGATGCTCATATTCGGGTCCTGTTCCGGGTGCGGAGCGGGCCCTGGTCAGAACCCGCCGAAGAAATGGCGAAGGGCAGAGAATGATCTCTGCCCTGTTGGCTCTGAAGGAAAGTTGGATGCGTGTCAGTTAGACGCGGGCCCCTCCAGAGCCAACGAAAAATACGCATACCAACGGTTAGTCATAGCGTCGACCATAGCCCCGGAGCCGCGGCCGGGGCAAACGCCGGACGTAACAATCCATGGGCGGGCAGTTCCGGGCGGCCCAGGACCAGGTCCGGGGTCCCCGGGCAGGCACCTCGCGGAACGTTCGCCGGCACTGCCGTGAAATGACATCTCGACGCTCCCCGGCACCACCTAGAGTGTGAGGAACCCAGCACAAGCATCCGACCCGCAATGGAGGCAGCCATGACGCACACCGTCCCGCCCGGCAACCCCGAGGCTCCGACCACGCCCGCGGCCACGGCCCCTGGCCCTGCGGCCTCCGCATCCGGGCACGACACAGCCGCGGACCGCGGGCTTCCTGCCGCGCTGAAGCGCCGCGTGCCCAAGTACGCCGACCTTGCTCCCCTGATGCAGTTCAAGAAGCCGGAATTCAGCCGGGCCGCCAGGCTGCGCCGTGCCAGCACCATCTGGGACCTGCGGGACATGGCCAAGCGCCGCACACCCCAGGCGCCGTTCGACTACACGGACGGCGCCGCCGAGGCCGAAATCTCCCTCCGCCGCGCCCGCCAGGCGTTCCTGGACATCGAATTCCGGCCCGGGGTCCTGCGGGACGTCTCCAGCATTGACCTCAGCACTGACATCCTGGGCGGGCCGTCCCGCCTCCCGGTGGGGATCGCGCCCACCGGCTTCACCCGGATGATGCAGTCCGAGGGCGAATACGCCGGTTCCCGGGCCGCCGAAGCCGCCGGCATTCCGTACACCCTCTCCACCATGGGCACGGCGTCGATCGAGGACGTGGCCGCCGCCGCACCCAGGGGCCGCAACTGGTTCCAGCTGTACCTGTGGACGGACCGGGAGCGTTCGCTGGAACTGATCCAGCGTGCCGCCGCGGCGGGCAATGACACGCTCATGGTCACGGTGGACACCGCCGTCGCCGGCGCCAGGCTCCGCGACGTCCGCAACGGCATGACCATTCCGCCGGCCCTGACGCTCAAGACCGTCCTGGATGCGTCCTACCGGCCCGCGTGGTGGTTCAACTTCCTCACCCACGAACCGCTGACCTTCGCATCCCTCTCCCGCTACACGGGCACGGTCGCGGACCTCATCAACTCCATGTTCGACCCCACCCTGACCTACGCCGACCTCGGCTGGCTGCGCGAGACGTGGAAGGGCAAGCTCGTGGTCAAGGGCATCCAGACGGTCGACGACGCCCGCAAGGTGGTGGACCATGGCGCGGACGGGATCGTGCTCTCCAACCACGGGGGCCGCCAGCTGGACCGGGCACCGATCCCCTTCCACCTGCTCCCGGAGGTCTCCGCGGCCTTGAAGGCAGACCGCAGCGACGCGGCGATCATCCTGGACACCGGCATCATGAGCGGCGCGGACATCATTGCCGCCCTCGCCCTCGGCGCCGACTTCACGCTGATCGGCCGCGCCTACCTGTACGGGCTTATGGCCGGCGGCCGGGCCGGCGTGGACCGCGCCCTCCAAATCCTGGAGAAGGACATGGAACGCACCATGGCCCTGCTGGGCGTCAGCCGGGTCGCGGAACTCACCCCCGAGCACGTGCGGATCCTCCGCACCTAGCGCACCGCTGACAAGCCCCTGCGCCCGAACGAGGCCAGGGGCGCAGTTAGGGCTGAGCGGATGGCCGCTGCGCATACCCAGGGCGGCATACGCAGGGCAGGAAAGCCTACTTCTTGCGGCCGAACTTGGGCAGGTTGGCCAGGAGATCGGCGGCCCTGGTGGCGGCCCGGCCCACGGTCCGCCCGATCTGCTGGGGCATCTTGTCCTCCCCCGCCGTTCCCACCGGGATGACGACGGCGGGGCTCAGCGGGCTGCCGGCAGGGCGGCCGGCCAGTGCTGCGGCGGGTTGCGCGGCGACCGGTTGCGGGACGGCAGGTTGCGCAACGGCCGCGGCGGCCAGGCCATCCGGGACGGCGGCGGGGCCGGCTTCGGGATGGAGGGCTGCGGCCGGGTCCGCCGTCACGACGGGGCCGACGTCGAACGACTGCAGCCAGCTGGCGACCCCGGCGAGCGGCTTGGGATTGAGCGTGTAGTACCGCTTCTGGCCCTGGGCGCGCATGCTCACCAGGTCCGCTTCGCGGAGGACTTTAAGATGCTTGGAAATAGTGGGCTGGCTTGCTTCAAGCTCCTGGACCAGTTCCCCCACCGCTTTGTCCCCCTTGCGGAGGGCTATCAGAATGTCCCGCCTGGTTGCCTCAGCAATGACGGCAAATACGTCGTCTGTCACCATGCCCTCCACACTAGCGACATATACGCCAGATGGCATCCACGAATTGGTGCCTTGGTGCAGGGCCCCGAGCCCGGCCCGGATTCAGTCGAACCAGGGGTCCAGTCCGTGCAGGGGAAACACTTCCTTACGGGTGGCCATGATGGTGCGGTCCACCTCGTCGTTGGGGTCGAAACCCACTTCCCAGGACCGCCACCAGAGGTCCACGTCGTCGCCCATCGTCTCGGGGGGCTCCACGCCGAACTTGGCGCTGTACTTGTCTTTGACGTAGTTGCGCCAGTCCTCCGGAACCGGGGTGCGCAGCGGCACCGGGCGGCCGGCGGCGATGGCTATGAGGTGGCTCCAGGCCCGCGGCACCACGCTGACGACGTTGTAGCCGCCGCCTCCGGTGGAAATCCACCGGTTCCCGCAGTAGCGAGCGGCGAGGTTGCCGATCGCCGTGGCGGCCTCGCGCTGGCCATCCACACTGATGTTCAGGTGGGTGAGCGGGTCAAGCCGGTGCGAGTCGCACCCGTGCTGGCTGACGATCACTTCCGGTTCGAACGCACCGATGAGCTGGGGCACGACGGCGTGGAAGGCCCTCAGCCACCCGGCGTCAACGGTGCCGGCCGGGAGGGCGACGTTCACGGCGCTGCCCTGTGCGTTCGGTCCGCCGATCTCGTTGGCAAACCCGGTGCCCGGGAAGAGGGTCAGCCCGGATTCGTGCAGCGAAATTGTCAGGACGCGCGGATCGTCCCAGAAGATGCTTTGCGTGCCGTCGCCGTGGTGCGCGTCGACGTCGACGTAAGCGACCCGCCGGACGCCGCCGTCGAGCAGCCGCTGGACGGCGAGGGCGGCGTCGTTGTAAATGCAAAAACCGCTCGCGCGGTCCCGGGAGGCGTGGTGCATCCCGCCGCCGAAGTTCACGGCCCGCACGGCGCTGCCGTCGAGAACAGCTGCGGCCGCCAGCAGGGAGCCGCCGGCCAGCCGGGCGCTGGCTTCGTGCATGCCGGCAAAGGCGGGGTCATCCTCGGTTCCGAGGCCCCTGGCGTGGTCGGGGGTGTCCGGGTTTTCACTCACGCGCCGCACGGCGGCCACAAACTCCGGGCTGTGGACTGCGCACAGCTCCGCGTCGGTGGCGACGTCGGGAGCCGCTACGGTGACGTGGTCCAGATCCAGCAGACCAAGGCTTCCGGCCAGCTTCGCGGTGAGCTCCATGCGTTCCGGCGCCATGGGGTGGAAGTGGCCAAAGTTGTAGGCAGTCATGGCTGGGGCCCACACCACCGTCGTTGGCAGAGCGGTCTGAGCGAGTCCGGGCAGGAATGTCATCAATCACAGGCTACCCGAGCGGTCCCCGGCTTCCCGCGCGTGCACGTTGGATCCCCGGCCATTAGCCGGTGTTTAGTGGTTTACTACTTGGGGAAGAAGTTTCAACCGAGGAAAAACATGACGCAAAGCCAGTCGAGGTCCACGAGCCCGGCCAACTGGCAGCCAGGCATGCCGGAGCGGGAAGGCCTGTGGATTTTCACACGCCTGCGTGACTTCATCGACGGCATCGCCAACAGCTCGCCGGCCCGCCTGGCTCTCTCGGCGTTCGGCGTCGTGATTCTGGTTTTCACCGCTTTGCTTTCGCTGCCACTAGCTTCCGCGACGGGACAAGTCACGCCACTGCATCAGGCGTTCTTCACCGCGGCGTCCGCCGTCTGCGTCACGGGCCTGACCGTGGTCTCCACGGCGGTGCACTGGTCCTTCTTCGGCCAGCTCGTGATCCTGGTCGGCATTTTCGTGGGCGGCCTGGGTACGTTGACCCTCGCGTCGCTGCTGGCGCTCATGGTCAGCAAGAGACTCGGTGTCCGCGGCAAGCTGATCGCCCAGGAGGCCATGAATGCCGGCCGGCTCGGCGAAGTCGGCACACTGCTCCGGATCGTGATCGTGACCTCCGTGGTGATCGAGGCCGCCCTGGCCCTGACCATGATCCCCCGCTTCCTGGTCCTCGGGGAGAGCTTCCCGCAGGCCGTCTGGCACGGGGTCTTCTACGCCATTTCGTCGTTCAACAACGCCGGGTTCACGCCGCATTCCGACGGAATCGTGCCGTACGAAACCGATCTCTGGATTCTTGTCCCGTTGATGCTTGGGGTATTCCTGGGCAGCCTGGGCTTCCCCGTGGTCATGGTGCTGCACCAGAACGGGCTGCGGTGGAAGAAATGGAACCTCCACACCAAGCTGACCATCCAGGTGTCCTTCATTCTCCTGGCTGCCGGCACGGTCCTGTGGGGCTTCCTGGAGTGGGACAACCTGCGCACCATCGGGGACATGGACCTCGGCGACAAGATCACGCATGCGCTGTTTGCCTCAGTCATGTTGCGCTCCGGCGGCTTCAACCTCGTGGACCAGAACCACATGGAGTCCACCACCATGTTGCTCTCCGATGCCCTCATGTTCGCCGGCGGAGGTTCCGCATCCACGGCCGGCGGCATCAAGGTGACCACCATCGCCGTGATGTTCCTGGCGATCACCGCCGAGGCCCGCGGCGACGCGGACGTGAAGATCTACGGCCGCACCATCCCCGAGGGCACCATGCGCGTGGCCATCTCGGTGATCGTCGCCGGCGCCACCCTCGTCTCGGTCTCGGCCCTCCTGCTCCTGCACATCAGCCATGCCTCCCTGGACCGGGTCCTGTTTGAAACCATTTCCGCCTTCGCCACGGTGGGCCTCAGCACCAACCTCAGTGCAGAGTTGCCGCCGTCGGGGGTTTACGTCCTCGCTTTGCTCATGTTCGCCGGGCGCGTCGGGACGGTCACCCTTGCCGCCGGCCTGGCCCTGCGCCAGCGCAGCCAGCTGTACCACTACCCGGAAGAGAGACCGATCATTGGCTAGTTCCTCAGGCGCCGTCAACCGCCCCGCCCACAACGCCCCCGTGCTGGTGATCGGGCTGGGCCGTTTTGGTGCATCCACCGCAGAACAGCTGGTCAAGCAGGGCCGGGAGGTCCTGGCCATTGAACGCGACCGCACCCTCGTCCAGAAGTGGGCGAGCGTCCTGACGCACGTGGTGGAAGCCGACGCCACCAACATCGATGCCCTCCGCCAGCTCGGCGCCCAGGAATTCAGTTCCGCCGTCGTGGGCGTGGGCACCTCGATCGAATCCTCGGTGCTGATCACGGTGAACCTCGTGGACCTCGGAATCGAACACCTCTGGGTCAAGGCGATCACGCCCTCGCACGGCAAGATCCTGACCCGCATCGGCGCCAACCACGTCATCTACCCGGAGGCCGACGCCGGCGTCCGTGCCGCGCACCTGGTCTCCGGGCGCATGCTGGACTTCATCGAGTTTGACGACGACTTCGCGATCGTCAAGATGTACCCGCCGCGCGAGACCGTGGGCTTCACCCTCGATGAGTCCAAAGTCCGGTCCAAGTACGGCGTCACGATTGTGGGCGTGAAGTCCCCGGGCGAGGACTTCACCTACGCGCGGCCGGAAACCAAGGTTTCCTCGAGGGACATGCTCATTGTTTCGGGCCACGTGGACCTGCTCGAACGGTTCGCTGCCCGCCCCTAGTCCACAGCCGGAGCCGCCCCCGGAACCCGGAGCCCTGGCCTGCTCCGGTGTCCGTCAGCGGCTCCGGGGCCCACCCGGGCCGGCTCAGGCGAGCTGGCGGGTGATTTCTGCGGCGCGCTCGGCCGCCGCGCGGGCGCCGTCGGCAATGATGGCCGGCAGTCCGCGCTCGTCAAAGGTGGCGATGGCCCGTTCCGTGGTGCCGTTCGGGCTCGTGACCGCCTTGCGCAGTGCGGCAGGATCCGCGCCCGGCTCGGCGAGCATGAAGCCGGCCCCGGCGACGGTCTCGCGGGCCAGCAACAGCGACAGCTCCGGGTCCAGGCCCAGTTGTGCCCCGGCCGCGGCCATGGCCTCCGCCAGGTAGAAGGCGTAGGCCGGGCCCGAGCCGCTGATCGCGGAGAGGGCGTCCACCTGCTTTTCCGGGATCTCCACGACCGTGCCGGCGGCAGCGAGGATGTCTTTGGCGCGCTGGAGCTGCCCGGCGGAGCAACTGGTCCCGGGTGAGACGGAGACGACGCCGCGGCCCAGCTTCGCGGGCGTGTTCGGCATCGTGCGGATGACGGGCTGGCCGGCCGGCAGCGCCGCCTCCAGCTGCTCCAGTGACACGGCGGCCGCAACGCTGATGACGATCGTGCCCGGTGAAAGGGACCCGCTGATTTCCCGGGCCAGGTCAGCGATCCCGACGGGTTTGACGCCCAGGATCACGACGGCGGAGCCGGTGGCGGCCTGTTTATTGTTGTCGGGCTCTTCTTCGCCCGCGATGGCGGTGATCCCGTGGTGGCGCTGGGCCAGCTCGGCCGCGCGTTCGGCCCGGCGGACGGTCGCGACAATGTCGCCCGGGTCGACGCCGCCGTCGATCAGCCCCGCCATAATTGCCTCGTTCATTGACCCACAGCCCAGGAATGCGATTCGGTTGCTCATGTCCCCATCATTGCAGTCTGACGTGATTCCCAGCCAGCTCCCACCTTTAGCGCAGTCAGCGCACAACTTTGGAACCTAACGTTGTAAATACCTCATTGAGGGTGCGAGTGATGCAGCAGGCATGCGGATGCCTGCGCGGCACCGGTGGTTGCAGCGGGTTTTCCCATTTTCCCGCAGCGGACCGCCGGTGCCTTTGCCGTTTAATGCCCCCGCCGAAAGCCCCGCGGCGGAGCCTGCCACGGCCCCCGGCGACGCCGTCGGATTGCCAGCGAAAACACAGGGAAAATTCGCTGTTCACCCATGAACGGCCATTACCTTGGAAAGTGCCTCAACAGGTGCGAGTGATGATAGCCGGTTCCCCCGGAGCCGGCGGTGCGCCGGGCGATCTGCAGCAGAGTTCCCCCAAGTCCTGCTCCAGATCGCCCGGCCCTACTCTTTTAACCTGCGCGAACGTTTAACGGGCAGGAACAGGCCCGCAACGGGCGCGGTGCGGCCCAGGTTTCTAACCGTCTACGGCCCCGCCGAACACCGGGCTGCGGAGCTTGCCTTCCAGGAACCGGCGTTCCGCGGCGCTGCCGGCTAGCGCCAGGGCCCGCCTGTAGGCATCAGCGGCCTCCGGATAGCGGCGCAGGCGCACCAGGAAGTCGGCGCGGACGGCGTGGAAGAGGTAGTAGGTGTCCAGTCCCAGGCCCTCGACCGCCGCCAGCCCCGCAACGGGCCCGTGGAGCTCTGCCAGCGCCACAGCGCGGTTCAGCGCCACGACTGGACCCGGCGCGACGGCCAGGAGCTGGTCATACAACTGCAGGATCTGCGCCCAGTCGGTGTCCCCGGCGGTCGCGGCGTCGCTGTGGACGGCGTTGATCGCCGCCTGGAGCTGGTACGGTCCGGGCCGGTTCCGGCGCAGGCACCGGCGCACCAGCTCACGGCCTTCGGCGGCCAGGGCGCTGTCCCAGTGCCCCCGGTCCTGGGCCGCGAGCAGCACTAGTCCCCCGTCGTGCGTGAATCGCGCGGCGCGGCGGGACTCGATGAGCAGCATCAGCGCCAGCAGCCGGCCGCTTCCGGCTCGTCCGGCATCAGCGACGCCAACAGCCTGCCGAGCCGGATGGCTTCCGTGCAGAGCTCCGTACGTTCCGGGCCGTCGGCGGGGCCAGCGGTGTAGCCCTCGTTGAAGATGAGGTAGACCACCGCCAGCACCGATTGCAGCCGTTCGGGCAGGTCGGCGCCCTGCGGGACCCGGTACGGGATCTTGGCGTCCCGGATTTTCGCTTTGGCCCGGACCAGCCGCTGCGCCATGGTCGCTTCAGGGACCAGGAAGGCCCTGGCGATTTCCGCCGTCGTCAATCCACCCAGAAGCCGCAGCGTCAGCGCCACCTGGGCGGACCCGGCCAGGGCAGGGTGGCAGCACGTGAAAATCAGCCGCAAAGTATCGTCGTCCACGTCCTCGACCCCTGACTGCTCCGCCAGGAACTGCTCTTCGGCGGCCGGCGCGGGTCCGGCCCCGGACCGCGCCGCCGCGAGCAGGGCCGCCTGTGCGTGCTTGTCCTCGCGTGAGGCTTCCCGCCGCAGCCGGTCAATCGCCCGGTGCCGTGCCGTCGTGATGATCCAGCCGGCCGGGCTGGGCGGGATACCGGCCGAGGGCCAGTGCTGGACCGCCGCCGCAAAGGCATCCTGGACGGCATCCTCGGCAATATCGATGTTCCCGAACGTCCGCGTCAGAACGGCGACGGCGCGGCCGTACTCGCGCCGGAACACCCGGGCGATGTCCGCGTCGGTCGCTTCCTCATATCCACGGCGCTCACCCACACCAACACCCCCGACCCGGCGGCTAGTGCTGGAACGGACGGACTTCAACGGGAAGTGTGGTGGCGCCGGCCAGCTTCCTTGCCCAGCGAAGGGCCGCGTCCAGGTCCTCGGCCTCGATCACGGTGAATCCGCCGAGGTGCTCCTTGCCTTCGGTGAACGGCCCGTCGGTCACCAGGATCTCGCCGCCGTTGGGCCGCAGGACTGTCGCGGACTCCGCCGGGTGGAGACCCGCGGCGAACACCCAGGCCCCCGCCTCTTGCATTTCATGGTTCAGGGCCGCCAGGTCATGCATGATGGGTTCGAGGAACTCAGGGTCCGGGGCAGGGCCGTCCGGCTGGTAGATGCTGAGCAGGTACTGCGTCATTTCGGGTGCCTCCTTGTCGAATCAGCCGGCGCCGTGCCGGCCTCTCAGCAATTACACGATCGAGGACGCTCCGGATCGACACAGTCTCGACACCCGCCTCTGGCCCAATCCGTCTCAGAGAGCCTTTTCCGGCGCCTGGAGCCGCGCCGGCGGTTGCTCCGCCACATGCGGCGCGGGATCGATCGGCCCCTCAAACACCAGCTGGTCCAGCCGGCGGAGGATGAGTCCCTCACGCAGGGCCCAAGGGCAGGTCACCATGCTGTCGAACTTGAACATTTCCAGAGCCGCTTCCGCGACGAGGGCGCCGGCGAGGACCTGCGGTGCGCGGGCCTCGGAGACGCCGGGCAGGTGGAGCCTGTCCCCTATCTCCATGGCCGAGATCCGCTGCGCCCAGAGCCCGAGGTCGAGGGCCAGCAGCTCCCGCTTGACGTAGGGCCCGGCGCCGCTGGGGGCGGCTCCCGCAATCCTGGCGAGGGACCGGAAGGTTTTGGACGTGCCCGCGACGAGGTTGGGCGGGCCCAGCTTCTCGAATTTGCGCACCGCGGGTTTGAGTGTGGAGCGGATGTAGCGGCGCAGTTCCTTGATGCTCTTGGCCGAGGGCGGGTTCTCGGGCAGCCAGTCGCGCGTCAGCCGGCTGGCGCCGAGCGGAACGGACATCGCCAGCTCGGGCAGCTCGTCCTGTCCGAGGGCCATCTCGAAGGAGCCGCCGCCGATGTCCAGGTTCAGGATGGGCCCGGCGCCCCAGCCGTACCAGCGCCGGACGGCGAAGAAGGTCATGGACGCCTCTTCGCTGCCCGTGAGCTCCCGGAGGGTGACCGTGGTTTCATGTTTGACGCGGGCCAGGACGTCAGCGCCGTTGGTGGCCTCGCGGATGGCCGAGGTGCAGAACGCGAGGAGGTCGTCGGCCTTGTGCTTGGCCGCGAATTCCCACGCTTCTAGGACGAACTCGACCAGTTCATGTTGCCCGTCGTCGTTGATGTTGCCGTCGTCGTCGAGGTACTGCACGAGCGACAGCCGCCGCTTATGCGAGGCGTAGGGGACCGGCCGGGCGCCCGGATGGGCGTCGACCAGCAGGAGATGGACAGTATTGGACCCGATGTCGAGGACGCCTAGACGCATGCTGCCATTATTCCCCCCGCGGCGCGGGCGGCCTAGCTGCGACAGCGGGATTCGCGAAGAATACCGCCGTCGCAGTTTGGCCGGTTAGGGGCCTAAGCCGGGTCGGCAGTGCCGTCAGCGGACTCGTCCGTGGGCTTGAAGTCGCGGCGGATGTTGGCCACGCCCTCCGGGTCGATTTCAAAGCCGTAGGCGGCGCCGGGGTTGATCACCATGCCAAGTTCTGCGCCGAGGTTGCCGATGATCGCGGCGCCCTGCGTGCCCAGCACGTTCGGGGCGGCGGCGAGATACTGCTCGGTGACGCGGCTGGGGTGCGAGAAGACGGCCAGGACGGGCTTGCCGGAGGAGTTGGCGAGGACCAGCGGCTCCACCTGCGAGTCGGGGCCCTCGAGGGCGTCGGAGCTGACCACGTAGACCTCGTTGTTGAGGAAGGCCAGGATCACGTCCACCGGGTTGGCGTCCGGCTGCTCCCCCCGGGCGAGCTGCTCCTCGAGTTCGTTCAGCGGCTGGTTGTCCAGGTGTGCGGGCTGTTCAGTCATATTCCTACTCGATCACGTCCACGGCCGGTCCGCAAACGCGAAATCGCCGGAAACCTGCGGATTCGCCGGTATTTTCCGGCGAATCGGCAGGTTTCCGGCGATTTCGGCGTGCCGGCCTACTTCTTGGCCGGGGCCTTCCGGGCGGGCGCCTTGCGGGCCGTCGTCGTGCGCTTGACCGGGCCCTTGGCCCGCTTTTCGGCGAGGAGTTCGACGGCGCGTTCCCGGGTCAGCTCCTCGATCGAGGTGGTGCGCGGCACCGTGATGTTGGTGATGCCGTCGGTGATGTACGGGCCGAACCGGCCTTCCTTCACCACGATGTTCTTCTCCGAGACCGGGTCCGGTCCGAATTCGGCCAGCGGCGGCACGGCGGCACGGGCGCCGCGCTGCTTGGGCTGCGAGTAGATCTCCAGCGCCGCATCGAGCGTGATCGTGAAGATCTCCTCTTCGGAGCCGATGGAGCGGGAGTCCGTGCCCTTCTTCAGGTACGGGCCGAACCGGCCGTTCTGCACCGTGATCGGGTTGCCCTCGGCGTCCTGGCCCAGCACGCGGGGCAGGCTCATGAGCTGCAGCGCCTCGTCCAGCGTGATGGTGTCCACGCTCATGGATGCGAACAGGGACCCGGTGCGCGGCTTGGCCTTGACGGGCTTCTTCGGCGGCTTGGGCTTGCCGTTCTTGTAGTACTCGACGGGCTGGTTGGCCAGCTGTTCCTCGGTCATCTCCGGGATGATCTCGGTGACGTAGGCGCCGTAGCGGCCGTTCTTGGCCACGATCGTGTGCCCGGTCTGCGGGTCCGCGCCGAGCACGCGCTCCTCCGGGGCGGCGGTCTCCATGAGTTCAACGGCTTTGGCGGCCGTGAGCTCGTCCGGGGCCAGGTCCTCAGGGACGTTGGCGCGGGCCGCCTCAACCACCTCGCCGGTCTCGGGATCCACCGTCGCGGTGGAGCTTTCCAGGTACGGGCCGAACTTGCCGACCCGGAGGGTGATCGCGTCCGTGATCGGGATGGAGTTGATCTCGCGGGCATCGATCTCGCCGAGGTTGTTCACGATGCTCAGCAGGCCGGGCTCGGAGTCCTCACCGAAGTAGAAGTGCTTGAGCCACGCGGGTCCGGCCGCCTGGCCGTTGGCGATCTTGTCCAGGTCCGCTTCCATGTCGGCCGTGAACTCGTAGTCCACGTAGTCGTGGAAGTGCTGTTCGAGGAGCCGGATCACGGAGAACGCGATCCAGCTCGGGACCAGCGCCGAGCCCTGCTTCCGGACGTAGCCGCGGTCCTGGATCGTGGAGATGGTGGAGGCATAGGTCGACGGGCGGCCGATGCCCTTCTTTTCCAGCTCCGCAGTCAGCGACGCTTCGGTGTAGCGCGGCGGCGGCGAGGTCTCGTGGCCGACGGCGACGATGTCGCTGGCAGTGAGCGCGTCGTCCTTGGCCACGTTGGGCAGCCGGCGTGCTTCCTCGGACTCGTCGTCCCCGCGGCTTTCGTCCTTGCCTTCTTCGTAGGCGGCGAGGAAACCGGGGAAAGTGATGACGGTGCCCGAGGCCGAGAATTCGGCGTCGCGGCGGTCGGCCGGGTCACCCACGGTGACGGCGCCCAGGCGGATCGTGGCGGTGGAGCCCTTGGCATCAGCCATCTGCGAGGCGACCGTGCGCTTCCAGATGAGCTCGTAGAGGCGGAATTCGTCGCCGGAGAGCTGCTGGGCCACCTGGGCCGGGGTGCGGAAGGAGTCGCCGGCGGGACGGATGGCCTCGTGGGCTTCCTGCGCGTTCGCTGCCTTGCCGCTGTAGACCCGCGGCGACTGCGGCACGTACTCGGGGCCGTACAGCTCGGAGGCCTGGCGCCGGGCGGCGGTGACGGCCTCGTTGCTCAGCGCGGACGAGTCCGTACGCATATAGGTGATGTA
Organism: Arthrobacter sp. 49Tsu3.1M3; assembly: GCF_900168135.1. Taxonomy (NCBI): domain Bacteria; kingdom Bacillati; phylum Actinomycetota; class Actinomycetes; order Micrococcales; family Micrococcaceae; genus Arthrobacter; species Arthrobacter sp. 49Tsu3.1M3. The sequence continues at coordinate 31,848 of NZ_FUZD01000026.1, read as the reverse complement.
GCCGTTTTCGTAGAGCCGCTGGGCCACCTGCATCGTGCTCTTCGAGGAGAAGCGCAGCTTGCGGCCCGCCTCCTGCTGCAGGGTGGAGGTGGTGAACGGCGCTGCCGGGCGGCGGGTGTACGGCTTGGTGTCGACGGAGCGGACGCGGAAGTCGGCGTCCTGGAGGCCCGCCGCGAGCGAGGTGGCGAGTTCCTCGTTGAGGTGGACCGCGTTGCGGGAGGTGAGCTCGCCGTTGTCATTGAAGTCCCGGCCGCTGGCGACCTTGGCGCCGTCGACGGCGGCGAGTTTGGCTTTGAAGGAGCCGGAACCGGCGCCGAACTGGCCGGTGAGGTCCCAGTAGGAGGCGGCCTTGAAGGCCATCCGCTCGCGTTCGCGGTCCACCACCATGCGGGTGACGACGGACTGCACGCGGCCGGCGGAGAGGCCGCGGGCCACCTTGCGCCACAGCACCGGGGAGATCTCATAGCCGTAGAGCCGGTCCAGGACGCGCCGGGTCTCCTGGGCGTCCACCAGGTCCTGGTCGACGTCGCGCAGGTTGTCCATGGCGCGGTGGATGGCTTCCTTGGTGATTTCACCGAAGGTCATCCGGTAAACGGGAACCTTGGGCTTGAGCACTTCCAGCAGGTGCCACGCGATGGCCTCGCCCTCGCGGTCCCCATCGGTTGCGAGATAGAGAGCGTCGGCGTCTTTGAGCTGCGCCTTGAGCTCGGCGACCTTCTTCTTCTTGTCCGAGGACACCACGTAGTAGGGCTTGAAGTCGTTGTCGATGTCGACGGCGAACTTGCCCAGAGGGGTCTTCTTCAGTTCCGCGGGGAGCTCCGAGGGCTGCGGGAGGTCGCGGATGTGACCAATGGAGGCCTCCACTATGAAGCCTTCGCCGAGGTACTTGGCGATGGTCTTGCTCTTGGCGGGAGACTCCACAATCACGAGTTTCTTGCCGGTTTTGGCCTTGCTTGGCACGGTGCTCCTACAGAAAAAGGTGGCTCGGGCAGATGCGCCCATACCCGCCTAGTTCACCATATTTTGCAGAATCCCGCGCATCCGGCCGGAAATGGCGGCCCGGCGGACGCGGCTTCCGGCCGCAATAATGCCACGTGCCGGCCGGTCCCTGAGCGGACCCCGGATGCGGCTCAGCGCAATGCCCGCGACCCGTTCAGGCCTTCCCGGCGGCGGGCTCAGGCCTTCCCGGCGGCGGGCTTGACGGCGGCGGGTTTTGCGGCGGCGGGTTTTGCGGCGGCCGCCGGGCCGCGGTCGTCCGGAATCATCGACCACATCGTGGCCATGCGTTCGGCACCCTCGGGCAGGCGGTCCGGATCCTCGAGTTCGTAGTCCCGCAGCAGGTCGAAGATCCGCCGCGTCAGTTCGGCCCGCTGGTCCGGCGTCAGGTACAGCAGATTGCTGGCCAGCACCACCGAGGACGGCCCGTCGGCGGTGTCGCCGCTCTCGCGCCGGGCGTTGCGGGCCGTGGCGTAGGCACGGACCCGGCGGCGGTAGGCGTCGAGCTCAAGGTCCAGGACGGCGAGTTCGGGGCTGGCCACTCCCCCCAGCGAGTGGATGGTGAAATCTGTACCGGCGGCCTGCCAGCGCCGCTCCCGGGCATCCCCCGCGGTGGCGGCGGGAATCACGATGCCCCACTTCTGCAGTGCCCGCAGGTGGTAGCTCATGGCACTGGGGGTCAGCCCGGTCTGCGCGGCAAGCTCGGTGGCCGTCCGGCTCACCTGGGTGGAATACAGCTCGGAAATGACCTCGAGCCGGGCGGCGTGGGCCAGGGCACGGATCGCCTTCGGGTCGGTGATTTCCACTTGCTTCTCCGGACGGTGCCGGCGCCTGGCGGCCGGCGGAGCCGTTGACTCCGCCGTCGGGGTTTCTGCGTTCACACCTCCAGTGTATCCAGCCCCGCCAAACTATGAAAGAAATGCTTGACATTTGTTTTGCCGCCGGACTACGTTCCTGTTTATGAAACATACACTTCATAAATTGCCCGCCCCCGCAACCGGGGCGCGGCCCCTGTGGCGCAACCGCGACTTCCTGATTGCCGGCACCGCCCGGTTCGTGGCGACGGCGGGGATGGGCGCCGTCGTCGTCAGCGTCATGCTGCATCTGCAGAACGCGGCCGCCGCCGGCGAAACTCCTGTCGCCGGGCCCTGGCTCGTGGCCGCGTACCTGCTGTGCTCGGCGCTGCCGCTGGTCCTCCTGGCCCCGTGGGCCGGCCGGCTCGCCGACACCATGGATTCGCGCACGCTGGCGACGGCGAGTTCGGCTGTCAGCGCCGCCGCCGTCGCCGGCATGGGGCTTGGCATGCAGTACCTGGAGAACTATCTGCCCATGCTGTTTGCCATGACGTTCCTGCTCGACGCAGCCCAGTCCGTGGCCAGCCCCACCTGGCAGGCGCTGCTGCCCCGGATCGTCGGAGAGGACCGCACTCCCCGGGCCATGGGGGCCATGCAGGCGACCATCATGATCGCGGGCATGGCAGGTCCCGCCGCGGGCGGCCTGCTCAGCGGCTGGGGCGGGACCGGGCTGGTGTTCACCGTGGCCAGCGGCTGCTACGTCGCCATGGGGCTCGGCGCGCTGCTGATCCGCACCCGCCGCGGCACGGCGGCCGAACGGGCCGGCCAGGCGAAGCCCGCGCTGCTGGACGGGCTGCGCCTGATCCGCCGGGACAGCCTCGTCTGGGCCCTGGTCCTGGGGGCGATGTTCTTCATCGTCGTCGGCGAAGCCACCAATGTGCTCGAGGTGTTCCTGGCCCGCAACGAACTTGGCGCCACCGAAATCCAGTACGGCCTCCTGTCCGCAGCCTTCGGCCTCGGCATGGCGGCCGGGGCCGCGATGGCCGGCAGGATCGGGACGCCGGGGGTCCGTCTGCGCGTGCTGCTGGCCTCCATGACCGGAGCCTCGGCGTGCCTGGTCCTCACCGGAATGGTCCCGAGCGTGGAACTGCTCTTTGCCGCCTACACAGGGACGGGCGTGGCCTGCGGCGTCCTGAACGCCTGTTTCGGGGCCATCGCGATCCTGCGGATTCCGGAAAGCGGGCGCGGCCAGGCGATGGCGATTGTCGGCGGGATGACGCGCGCCGTCTCCGTTGGCGCGCTGGCCCTGGGCGGTCTCCTGGGCGCCCTGGTGCCGGTCCGCGTCAGCTTCGTGCTCACCGGCGCCGCCGGGGCCCTGGTCGCCCTCGCGCTCACGGCGTACGTCCTGCCGCGGTTCGGCCGGGAGGACTCCGCCTCCCACACTCCTGCGGCGGTCAAGGCAGCGGGCGCGGCCGCGACGGTATCAGGCAGGCAGCAGGAAGCCGTCGCGGACGAGGTTCCCGACTTCCTCGAGCAGGCCAACGCGGAACTCCTCGCTGTCAAACCCCTCGTAGCCGCCCAGCAGCGCCTCGAGGGCGCCGATGATCTGCCCGACGGACAGGTCGCCGTCGCACGCTGAGACCAGGCCCGCCAGCTCGGTACTGAGCAGGTTGGTGCGGCGCAGCCCGGCACCCTGCCGCAGCAGGATGACGCCGGGGTGTTCCGCACCGGGGCGCTGGTGCCGTTCTTCGGTGACGTCCTCCGCGACCAGCAGGTGCGCGGCGGCCAGATCATGGCCGGCCAGCCAGTCGGCACGCTCGACGGCGGCGCCCAGGTGTGGCCCTACCGGCTGTTCGATCGGGTAGGTAATCTCCTCGAAGCGCGACAGCACCCGCCCGGCGCCGTCGGCAGGCCGCCGCAGCCAGATCATGCCGAAGCCGATTCCGGCCACATTGCGCGCGCCGAAGTCGTCCAGATAGGCCGCGTACGAGTCCTCGTAGAGCCGGCGGTCGCGGCTTTCCGAGGCGTCCTGCAGCCAGGTCTCGGCGTACTGCTCGGGGCCCACCTGCTCGCGCTGGATGAACCAGACGTCGGCGCCCGGGCCGGCCCAGCTCTGGGGCCGGTCTGCCCAGCCGGCGCCGGCCGTGATCTCCCAGTTGCCCAGAAGCTGGGCCGTTCCGCCCGGGGCAAGGACCGAGGGCAGTGCACGGACCAGCGAGGACACAATCTCGTCCCCCGGCAGGCCGCCGTCGCGGTACGTGAACTGGTCCGTGGCGGTCTCCCCCGCGCTGCGGGGCGTAATGACGAACGGCGGGTTGGACACCACCAGCTCGAACTCCTGCCCCGCGACCGGGTCCAGCAGGGATCCGAGCCTGAGGCTGACGCGGGCGTCAAGGTCGGCCGGGTCCAGGTGCAGTTCGGCGGCGTTGAGCAGCAGGTTGAACCGGGTAAACGCCAGCGCGCGTTCGGAGATGTCCGTGGCGGTCACGTGCTCGGCGTGGTGCAGCAGGTGGAAGGTCTGGATGCCGCAGCCGGTGCCGAGATCGAGGGCCCTGGCAACATGGCGGCGGGCGGTGACCTGGACCAGCGTGGTGGAGGCCTGCCCAATCCCCAGGACGTGGTCGTGGCGGAGAACGCCGGCGCGCTGGTGGGCCGCGAGGTCGCTGGCCACCCAGAGGTCCGCTCCGCCGGCACTGGTCCCGTCTTCCCCCACGCTCGGGTCCCAGCCGTACGGCCTGAGGTCCACCCTGGCCTGGACCAGGTCCCCGCCCGCAGGCTCCACGAGCCCAAGTTCCATGAGCCCCTTGGTACGGATGCCGGGGAGGGCGGCGTCGAGCGTCTCCGCGCGCTGCGGTTCGGACAGAAGCCAGAGACGCACGACGCCGGCGAGCGCCGCCGTCGCCGGCTCCCCGAGGGAGCGCCCCGTGACGATCAGCGCCGGGATGAGCTGGTCGCGGCCCAGGGCCGAGTGCGCGGCCTCGCCGAGCAGCTCCGCAACCCCGTCCACGGTGTAGCCAATCGCACGCAGGTCCGCGGCCAGGGTCTCGAGGGGGCCGGGGAGGTCGCTGCGCGGAGCGTCCGGGGTGTTGCCGGACGTGAACGGGGCTGCGGGAGCCTGCGTTGAACGAGAGGGTGCGGCGGGGCCTTGCGCTGAGGAAGTCACCGGACAAGTTTAGTCCCGGGGCCTGCCCGGGGGGTGGGACCTGGGTGGCCCCGTCAGCGCCGGGGCTGGGCCTGGGGCGTGCGGTTCCGGCTAGAGCTCGGTCTCGGCGTAGATTTTCAAGGCGTCCCGGACGAAGGCGGCGCCGTCGGCACCGCCGTAGTTGGCGGCGAACCTGGGATCGGCCACGTACATCTCGCCGAGCCCCGTCACGTACCCCTTGATGCCGCCACCTGCCGCCGGGCTGCCGCCCGCTGCCAGTGACGCCGGCGTGCCCGGGATTCCCCTGAGCCATTCGACGTGGCGCCGGGCCAGGTCCTGCGCCTGCGCGCTGTCTGCCGGGACTCCCGACGCCGCAGCAGCCGTCCAGTCGGCACCGAGCTGCCGGGACTGTTCCGCCCAGGCAGCCTTCTCCCCGGGCCCCATGCTGCGCCACCAGGCGTCGGACTTTGCATAGGCGTCCTTGCCCCACCGCTGCTCGACTTCCTCTTGGTACTTGGTGTGGTCGAAACCGTCGAACATTTCCTCCGCCATGATCTTTCCTCCCGTTTGCAATGCCTCAATGGTGTGACGGACCGCGGCAATCTGCCGCCCCAGCCTGTCCTGTTCCTGCAGCAGCCACGCCAGGTGCCGGCCCAGTGCCGGCTCCGCGTCCGCCTCGTTGCCGAGCACGTCCGCGATCGCCGGCAGCCCGAGCCCCAGGTCGCGCAGGAGCAGGATCCGCTGCAGACGGACCAGGGATTCCTGGCCGTAATACCGGTAGCCGTTGTTGCCGGTGCGGCTCGGCCTGAGCAGGCCAATGTCGTCGTAGTGACGCAAAGTCCGGCCGGTGGTGCCGGCCAATTTCGCGATCTGCTGAACGGACCAGTCCATGCCTCCACCCTTCTGCTTCCTTGTGTCCCGCGTTCCCTGGACCCCCGCCGTTACCGTGCCGACCGGCCGCTGCCGGCCGTCGCTTCGACTCTAAACTTTGACGCAGCGTCAAAGTCAAGGGCCCGCAGGGAAGGGGTCCCCGGGACGTCGGCGGGACCGGAGGGGAACCTGCGAGACGGTAAGTTTGAGGCATGGTTCTCCCTTCCTCCCACGTCCCGGTCGCCCGTCTGGCCCGGCGGACGCTCAGCGGCGTGGCCGCCGCCGTCGTCGTACTGGCTGCAGCGGCATGTTCTCCGGCCGGTTCGATCGAGGGCGCCGACGTCCCGGCGTGGAAGGCCACCGCGCTGCCCTCCGCCCCGGGAACAGTGCTGGAGGATGCCGGCAAAATCCTGAACCGGGATCCGATCGTCCGGACCGCGTCCGGCGTGCCCGCCGGCACCTACACATTGACCATGACCTGCGACGGCGGCGGGAAGGCGTTCTTCGCCGTCAGCCTGGACGGCAGCCAGCTCGCCGAAGCCGGAGCCGCCTGCAATGGCAGCCGCGAAACCGCCCGCATCAAAGTGCCCGCCGCGGGCAAAGTCACGCTCAGCACGTCCAGCGTGGATGCCCCACTTCTCTACGCGTACCACCTGGCGTCGTCCGAGTAGCGCCCGCCGCAGCCCGGTCCGCGGCGTCCAGCCCGGCGCCCCCTAAAGGTCTGTCCGACCCGGACCTTTGGCCTCTGGCGTTTGATCCCGGGCCGCCCTAATCTCAGGGTATGCCAACTGTGCCGGCGAGCAGGGTGCCGCGACGGCGCACCCCGGCGGCCGCCGTGGTGCTTTCAGTTGCGGTATTTCTCGGCACGGTCCTGTCCGGTTGCGCGTATGAATACAGCGCCGACCACTGGGACGATGAATCGACCTCCGCTGCCCCTCCCCCGAGCACTGACGCCGCCTTGCCCCAGGACCCCCATCTCAATGAGCCGGTGACGGGCGAGGAGCTGGATGACTGGGTCGATGCCGTATTGCCCGACGCCGCGGGGCAGGTCTTCCAGACGGGTTTCGGGACGCTGGAGGCCGACGAGGAGCGGAAAGAGACTACAGCCCAGCTGCCCAAGGGTACTTACGCCCTGACCCTGGCCTGCCGGAGTACGCGCCGCGTGTCCTTTTCCATCGAGAATGGTGAGGACGAACTCGTGGACCTGAGTCTCCGGTGCGGGACGTCCAGAGTGAACGTGGTGCAGCTGGCCGCAGATGCGTCGCTCTCCATCAAGGTGGATGCGAACGCACCGGCAAACTTTGCGTACCGGGTGAGCCGTATCTGAGGGTTCCCGGCCGGCCAAAAGTCCGGCCCGCGCCTCAGGCGGCGCAGCCCTCCGGGCACCGCAGGGTGTCGGGGCTCGCGGCGCACCCGGCGCAATAGAGCGTCAGGTTCCGGCAGGACGGATTCGAGCAGTTTTCAAACTTGCTCGTGGGTGCCGAGCAGCGGACGCACTCGCCGATCGTCTTGGCGTCCCCGCTGAACTCGACATGCATGCGCTTGTCGAACACATACAGGGAGCCCTCCCACAGGCCCTGGTCCTTGAAGGCCTCGCCGTAGCGGACAATGCCGCCGTCGAGCTGGTAGACCTCCTTGAACCCGCGGTTCACCATGAGGCTCGACAGCACCTCGCAGCGGATGCCGCCGGTGCAGTAGGTGACAACCGGTTTGTCCTTGAGGGCGTCGTATTTGCCGGAGTCGAGTTCCTTGATGAAGTCGTGGGTGGTGGCGACATCGGGAACGACGGCGTCCTTGAACTTGCCGATCTGGGCCTCGAACCCGTTCCGGCCGTCGAAGAACACGACTTCGTCGCCCTGTTGTTTCTTGGCTTCAATGAGTTCGTGGAGTTCCTCGGGTTTGAGGTGGGTTCCGCCGCCCACCACTCCGCCGGCGTCGACTTTGAGTTCGCCCGGGGCGCCGAAGGAAACGATTTCGTCCCGCACCTTGACGCTGAGCCGCGGGAAGTCTGCCGCGCCACCATCGGACCACTTCACGTCGATGCCTTGGAAGCCCTTGTACTCGCGCGTGGTTTTGACGTACTGCTTCACGGCGTTCAGTTCTCCGCCGACCGTGGCGTTGATGCCGTCCTTGGAAAGGATGATGCGGCCGGTTAGTCCGAGCTTTTCGCAGAGGGCGCGCTGCCAGAGCCGGACGGCGTCCGGGTCAGGCAGGGGGGTGAATCCGTAAAAGAGCACAATCCTGTTCAAAGCCACGCTTTTAAGGGTACTTGTTGGGGCGGGCGGCCGGGCGACAGTCACAATTGGATAAGCAAGCGGCTTCCCCCGACCCGGCCACTGTTGCTTGTGGCACTGCTGGAATACGCTCATCACATGAGTCTTGACGCCATGGTTGAAGACACCACTCACCTGCTGGAAATCTGGGTTGCCGGATGGGCCGGCTGCCGCGGATATGAGACGCGCAGGGAGGGCAGGTTCCCCGCGGCCTTTCGCGGTGACACCACCCACGAATGGGAGTATTTCGCCTACGATCCGTCCGACGCGGAGTTCGAGGCGCTGGCGGCAAAGACGGCCGAAGTGCCGGCCCGGGTCCTCACCATCCTCACGAACGATGTGGCCAGATACGCCCTGCTGGGGCAGCGAAACGGCCTGCATGTCACCTCGGGCTCCCAAACCATGATGATCGTGGACATGGAGACCCAGGATTCGGAGGACCCCTGGCTTTCGGACGACGAACTCAAGCTCGAGACGTCCCGGACCGACGGCGTCCACCACGCAGTGGTCAGCGCCGGCGAGAACGTCGCCGCGAGCGGACGCGTGTTTGTGGTGGGGCATACCGCCATCTTCGACAACATCGTGACGTCAGAGGCCTACCAGCGGCGGGGGCTGGGCAGCTTCATAATGAAGGCCCTGGCGGCCCAGGCGTTCGAACACGACGTCGACTCGGGGCTACTGCTCGCCTCGCTGGACGGCCAAAAACTCTATTCGCACCTCGGCTGGCGCGAGGTGTGCCACGTCCTGATGTTGTCGACGTCCGACGAAGGGGCCGACCTCTCCGTGGGCTGAGGCGCCGCTCCGTGGGTTGGGCGTCGCGAGCTCCGGCCGTCCTGCGGGCGTGAACGCGGGGCAGCAGGTGTGCCGGGCGCGGGCCGCCGCGGGCCGCCGTGCCGAAGCTAGAGCGCGAAGCCGGACCGCCTGCCGGGCTGTGTGCCGTGTGTGCCGGCGAAGGCGATTTGAGGGTGGATGAAAGAATATGTGAGTGAACCCGCATGAGTCCTTGATTCCGTTGCTGGGCCGAGGCCCGGACCCGGAACAGCTGCGTCATGTGCGGACGATCCCCGCCCGCCAGGCCGTCAATGCGCCGTGGCCACAGTGGTCCCACCCGGATCTCGTGGCAGCCTACGGTTCCCTGGGTATCCACGAGCCATACCTTCACCAGGTCCGCGCCGCCGAACTGGCCCACGGCGGCGACAACGTGGTCATTGCCACCGGCACCGCGTCCGGCAAGTCCCTGGCGTATCAGCTGCCGGCCCTGGACGCGATCCACCGTTCCGAGCTCAGGGTCCTGTCCGATCCCGGGAAAATCCACGACGACGGGGCTGTGACCCTGTACCTGTCCCCGACCAAGGCTCTCGCCGCCGACCAGCTGGCAGCTATCAGGGCACTGAAGCTCCCCACAGTCCGGGCCGAAACCTACGACGGCGACACCGACCCCGCGTCCCGGCGCTGGATCCGGGACCACGCGAACTTCATCCTCGCCAACCCGGACATGCTGCACTTCGGCATTCTCCCGAACCATGCCTGGTGGGCCAGGTTCTTCCGGCGCCTCCGCTACGTGATCGTGGACGAAGCCCACAGCTACCGCGGCGTCTTCGGCTCCCATGTGGCAAACCTCATGCGCCGGCTGCGCCGGATCTGTGCCTACTACAGCCCGGGCGGCTCGCATCCCGGACCGGTATTCATCGCGGCGTCCGCCACGGCCTCTGAACCCGGGCAGTCCTTCGGCCGGCTGATCGGCGCCCCCGTGCAGGCCGTTTCCGAAGACAGTTCGCCCCACGGGTCCACCACAGTGGCGTTTTGGGAGCCGGCACTGACCGAACTCCGGGGCGAAAACGGTGCCAAGGAGCGCCGGACGGCCGTCGCCGAGACCGCCGACCTGCTGGCCAACCTGGTGTCCTCCCGGACCAGGACCATTGCTTTCATCAAGTCCAGGCGCGGGGCAGAGTCGATTTCCTCCATCGCCAAACGCCTCCTCGACGAGGTGGATCCCAGCCTGCCGCAGCGCGTGGCTGCCTATCGCTCGGGCTACCTGCCGGAGGAGCGGCGGGCCCTGGAAAAGGCGCTGCGCTCGGGGGAACTGTTGGGCGTCTCGAGCACGTCCGCGCTGGAGCTGGGCATTGACATTTCCGGTCTCGATGCAGTCCTGGTCGCAGGCTGGCCGGGCACCCGCGCGTCGTTGTTCCAGCAGATCGGCCGCGCGGGCCGCGCCGGCCAGGACGCGATCGCGGCCTTCGTGGCCAGCGACGACCCGCTGGACACCTACTTGGTGAACCACCCTGAGGCGATATTCGACGTATCGGTGGAGGCCACGGTCTTCGATCCCTCCAATCCATACGTTCTGGGCCCGCACCTGTGCGCGGCCGCCGCGGAACTGCCACTCGGGTTCGCCGAACTGGAGCTCTTCGGAGCCACCGCTGAGAAGCTGCTGGACCGCCTGGTCCTGCAGGGCTACCTGCGCAAACGGCCGGCCGGATGGTTTTGGACCCATCCGCAAAATGCCGCAGCCATGGTGAACCTCCGGGCCGACGGCGGAGGTCCGGTCAGCATAGTGGACGCGGAGACGGGCTCCTTGCTCGGCACCATGGATTCGCCGCAGACCCATTACCAGGCCCACACAGGGGCCATCTATGTCCACCAGGGCGACAGCTACGTGGTCGAAGACCTGAATGAGGACGATCACTGTGTGGTGGTGCGGCGGGCGAACCCCGACTACTACACGACCGCCCGGGACGTAACCCAGATCGAGGTCCTCGAAACGCAACGCACCACCCAATGGGGCGATGTGGCCGTGCATTTCGGCGATGTGAAAGTGACAACCCAGGTGGTCTCCTTCCAGCGCAAGGCGTTAATTTCGAACGAGATCCTCGGCGAAGAACCCTTGGAATTGGGCGCCAGGGACCTGTTTACCAAAGCGGTCTGGTTTGTCGTGGACAACCGCTCGCTGACCGGCGCGGGGCTGATCGAGGCACAGTTCCCCGGAGCGCTGCATGCTGCCGAGCACGCGGCCATCGGCCTCCTTCCGCTGGTGGCCTCCAGCGACCGCTGGGACATCGGCGGGGTGTCCACGGCCATCCACGCCGACACCGGAGTGCCCACCATCTTTGTCTACGACGGCCATCCCGGCGGGGCCGGCTTCGCCGAACGCGGCTACGACAAGGCGAGGTTGTGGCTGACTGCCACGCGCGACGCCATCAAGGCGTGCGAATGCGAGTCCGGCTGCCCCTCCTGCGTCCAGTCACCCAAGTGCGGCAACAAGAACAACCCGCTCGACAAGGACGCTGCCGTCACACTGATCGATGTGCTGCTCCAGGACGCCACCGACCTCATGCACGCCGGCAACCCCGGCACACCGGCCGCCGCGGCAGGGACCCCGGACGATCAGCCCGCCCAGCCGCTCCGCGCCTGACCACGTCTCAGCGGCAGGTTCGTGGGCGGCGGCCGGCAGAGGTTCGTGGGAGCCGGGCGGCGGCAGAGCGGCACGCTCGGTGCCGGGCAGCGGCCGGTCTGTGACCGTCGGCGGCAGGGCGGCAGGTTCGTGGCAGGACGGCACGCCAGGGGGGGCACGCCAAGCCGCAGACAGTTGCGCGGCTTCTGGCGACACCGGAAATGGAGCATCTTTCACGGTGCGGGCCCGTTCCCGGCCGCAGGGGGCGGTCCGGCCCTGGCCACTCCCGTGGCCGCCCCGAGGAACGGTCCGGCGCTGAACTCGGTGCGCACCTGAACGGTGTCGTCCGGACCTTCAGCACAGGCAGCCAGCGTGGCGTTGTTCTTCAGCGCGACCTCTCGAGCCACAGCGCAGGGCTCGCCGGACGTGATGCCCCGCGCGGCATCCGCCGCAGCCAGCGCTGCCAGATCGGCGGCCGCCGCAGCCCTCGATGCCGCGACGGCCGATTCGGCCAAAAGCAAAAGCAGGGTCAACGCCATGACGACCACCAGCCCGAGTCCCAGGGCCAGGACGGTCCCTGACCCCCGCTCTGAAGACGCACACCGGTGCCGGGCGTGGGCAGGATCCGGGCTTCGGGGTCGCGGCCCGTGGGCCCGGGCACCTGCACCTGTCCGTGCACGTGCACGGACAGGTGCAGGCGCAGGCGCAGGCGCAGGGGCAGGTGCAGGTGCAGGTGCAGGTGCAGGTGCAGGTGCAGGTGCAGGCGACATCATGTGCCGCCCTGCCACGCGGAAAGGGAGACGCCTTTAAGTCCGGGCTCGTCCAGCCCGGGCCGTTGTGCCGCGCCTGGGGCCTCCGCATGCGCCCACACGCTGGCACTGAGGGCCCAGGGAATGAGGGTCCCAACGGCCCCTGGGACGCGGCCGGAAACGGTGACCCTTTGCCACTCGCCGTCGTGCATCACCTCGGAGTCCGCCGTTTCGCCGGCGAGACGGCGGACAATCTCACCGACTTCGCCGGCCGCGGCTCCCCTCGCCAGCGCCCGGGCACCGCCGCGGGCCGCTTCCTCGACGCGGAGCTGCATCACGCCGGCCGCCGAACCCGCGAGCAGCACTGCGAGCAGGAGGACGACCGAGGGCAGCGCGACCGCGAACTCAGCCGTGACGGCCCCGCGGCACTCCGCCGTGGGCGGCGACGCCCTCCCGCAGACGCTCCCCCGGGCGCGCCAGAGACTGTTCATGGCAACGTGAGCGCTGTCCGGATGAGGTTCAGGAGGAACCCGCGGACCTCATCGCTGCGCATGATGAACACGAGGACCCCGGCGAAGCCCACGGCTGCCAGGGTTGCGATGGCATATTCAGCGGTAGCCATGCCCGCCTGCGCGGCCGGCGGCCCTGTGCGTCTCTGCGGTTGAACGGGAACAACCGAGCTGGCGCCGGGGTAGATCTCATAGATCTCGGCGACGCCGCCCTCCCCTGTGTCTATGCGACGTGCAGCGGGAGTGTCCTGATTTGTTGACATCTGCTTTCCTTCCACGGGACACCGGCGTGATCGCCGGCTGATTCGACTCTCCCGGCTTGCACGTCGCGCCATAAGCCCCGATGGCAGCTAAGTGGAAAACGTGCCCGAAGATACCGTCGTGGCGGCCTGTGGAGGAGAAGTGTCTGGCTCTTTCCGGTCGGCCACCGGCCGCCACCCGAAAGCCTTGACCCGCCAGCGCTCCTGCCCGGGCCAAGACAGGGCTGAACCCGAGGGGCTGCGGTCAGTACTGCGACGACAGCCCCTCGGGTTCAGGTGGTGCGGGTCACCCCTGCGTTCCTAGGGGAGGAAGTATCCCGCAAGGTCGGCGATGAGGTGCGAGGATCCAGAGGAACGGTTGAACAACGTCACCTTTCCGTCTGAGCCGACGGGGACCGAGACCAGGTTCGGCACAGTCTGTCCGGCGGAAAAGTTCAGGTTGGACGCGTCCGGACGGGTGGAACCGGAGGGGTAGGCCGTGATGTAGCCGATGGACTGGGGCGACACGACCGTCAGGTTGAAGACCGCCGCCAGGACGCTCGAGGGGATGCCGTTGGCCCCGGCAATCTGGAAGGACACCGTGGAGTCCGGGCGGACAGCCGTTGCGTTTCGGGTGTCAAGGATCCTGGATGGACCCGTGGCCTTGAACGCACCGGTGGCTGACGGCGTGCCGCCGAGGTAGTAGCCGGCAACGTCGGCGATCAGGTGCGAACGTCCGAACGAACGATTGAGCAGTGTGACCTTTCCGTCGGGACCGATGGGGACCGTGACCAGGTTCGGCACTGTCTGTCCGGCGTTGAAGTTGAGGTTAGACGCGTCCGGACGCGCCGAGCCCGAAGCATAGGCCGTAATGTATCCGATCCTTGTTGGCTCGGTCACAGTGAGGTTGAAGACCACAGCGGCGGCACTTGTCGGTATGCCGTTGGTCCCCGCAACCTGCAGGGACACGGTGGAATCCCCTGCAAGCGCCGTCGTGGACCGAGTGTCCAGCAGCCGCTTTGGCGCGAGGCTTTGGAAGGCACCCGGCGTCGCCGGCGTCCCCGTGACGTAGTAGCCGGTGACATCGGCGATGAGGTGGGTTGTGCCGGAGGATCTGTTGAACAGCGCCACTTTTCCGTCCGCACCCACCTTGACCGTTACCAGGTTAGGCACGTTTTGGTTGGCGCGGAAGTTCACATTGGATGCATCCGGCTTTACCGTCCCGGAGGGGTAGGCGGTGATGTAACCAATGGCTTTTGCCTCAGTGACGGTCAGGTTGAAGACGACCGCCGCGACATTTGCCGGGATCCCATTGGCTCCTGCAACCTGGAAGGAGACGGCCTTGTCGGCACCCACGGGCACCGTTTTCCGGGTGTCGAGGAACCGCTGGGGGGCAATCGGGGCAAACGTTCCGGGCAGCTGGGCTGCCGCCTTGCCGGCCTTGATAACGACGTCGTCAATGAAGCTGTCGCCTGCCTGCCGCCGGTGTTCGGCGCCGAGTTGCATCTTGGTGACCGCGGTAAAGCCCGTGGCGATCTGCTTGCTGGAATACAGAAGTTTGCCGTCGAAGATCACCTCGACCGTGGAGGAGGCCCCATTTGCGACGACGTGCGTGACGATATGGTGCCAGGTGCCGAGCGGGACATTGACTTTCATCGGGGTGTAGCGGAGCGTTCCGTCGGGCGCCGCGACCCGCAGCCACATCGGGCCCAGGCCGCCGTTGGATCGGTAGACGTCTATGAACCGGGTAGTCCCGTTGAAGAAGCGGAAATAGGGGACGTTGTTGCCGGCGACGCCCTCTTTGGTGATGTTGAACCAGCCGTCGGCGTAGACCTCATTGTTGCCGGCAGGAAGTGGTGCGGAAAAATTGGCCACCGACCCGGCATCCGTGGTGACGTGAACATAGGCTGAGCAGCGGCCCGAGTGCCGCTGGGCCGAGGAAACATCGGCCGTACCTGTCCCGGCGGTGAATGCGGCGGCGAAGCCTGCCGTGGTGAGGCTTCCGGACTCGAAGTTCGTGGCAATCACCGTTGTGCCAGGGTATTGGTTGGTCGGTTGGGGTGTTCCCGGCTGACAGGTCACGGCGGCGGACGCCGGACTGGCACCGACCGCCAAACCGGTCAACACTAGTAGGTTGAGCGCTGCAATCACGCCCGCTTTATACAGTCGAATCATTGATCTGCCCCCCTGGCATGGCTCCCAGTTAGTACGAGACCCCAGATACTCTGGGATTCGAGGCGCCAAGGAGGTGCTGTGAGAAGCCGACGCACGAGACCGCTCATACTCCGACGGTGCCTGCCCCAAAGGTATCCCCCAGCAACTTGAATAAACCTTGGGCCGGGGTGACCCGCGGGCTGCCGGCATCACGCCGGAAGCAGCCCCAGAAGCACGGGCACGACGCCGAGGCAGACGAACGCCGGCAGGGAGCACAGGCCCAGCGGCACCACGAGCTTCACCCCGAGGGCGGCCGCGCGCTGCTCGGCGGCCCTGTTTCGTTCGCGGCGAAGCCGGGCCGCCTGGGCATAGAGGAGCGCTGAGGAGGGGGCGCCGGTAAGCGCGGCGAAGGAAAGAGCGTCGCGCAGGACCTGAAGTTGGGGCGCCCGGGCACCGGAGCTGCGCCATGCCGTGCCCCAGTCCGCACCGATTGCGAGGGCTGACACAACCGGCCGAAGCTGCCGCCCGAGTTCCGGTGGCATGAGGGCGGCCACGAGGTCGAGGGATCGGCCAAGTCCGGCTCCCGCATCCAGCATGGCGCCGATCAGTTCCAGCATCATGGCGGTGTCGCGCAGGCCCGGGAGGGCGTGCCGGCCGGCGTCGGGGACCGTCGGGCGCCGGGCGGTCCCGCCAGCGGGGGCCCTAAGCTGGCGCCGGAGCCGCCGGCGGACACGTCCCGGGCGGGCGAGGACGACGGCGGCTGCCGCGGCAAGGCTCGCTGCCATGACGAATCCGGCATGCTCGGGCCTCACGACGACGACCGCGGCGTCACGTTGGTGCTTCCGCCGCGGCGCGGACGAGCCTTGCGGACCACAACCGGCCGGCGGCGGTCAGCGCCACGCCTGCGGCCAAGGCCGCGAGGCCCCAGGGGTTTCCCAGCAGAGTCGCCACCGGGTCCACGCCGAGCAGCAGGCCGAGGCCCAGTCCCGACAACGGCAGCCAGGTCAGCAGACGAACGGTTGCACGGGGCCCCGCCAAGGCTGTCTGCCGCGCTGCCTCGGCGTCGTCCTCCGTCTCAAGGTGGGCGGCAAAGCGGGCCAGGACATCGGCCAGGGGGCAACCGCTGGCTTCAGCGGTGTCAAAGCATGCGGCCAGCTCGCCCCACACATGCACGTCGCGGCGGGCCCGGATGCCGACGGCCCCCGTGGTGACCGCGACGACGGTGCCCGCACCGGCAGAGACCGCGGAGACCTCGCGGCGGATGGCTGCGGCCACGGAGGACCCGCGCCGGGCGGCGGCACGCGCGGCTGCGAGAATCCTGCGGGACTCCGGGCCGAGGACCGTTCCCGCGCCGTTTGCGGTGCGGGGCTGGCCGGCGCCGTGAACCGCGGCCTGGGCCGCCGGCCCGTCCCGCGCGGCGTCACCGCCGTACAGGGCCCACAGTTCATCCCACAGCCGGGCGGGAATGCGCCCTCCCTTCAGCAGCGCGGCCAACTGTTGGACCAGGACTGTCATGGGGACGGGCCCGGCAGCGGCGGATCCCCCGCCGCGCCAACGGGCCATACCGCCGACGGACCGTCCTGGGCGGGATCCCGGCGACCCGTAGGCCGCGGGACCTCGCGTGCCCGCGCCGTACAAGGCCCTGCGGGTACGATGGCCGGCCGCCCGCGGGGTGGGAAAGGCCAGCCACACGGCCAGGACCAAAACGACGATGAGGAAGACGGTCATCGCTGCGTCCCGCGCTGGAGGGATTCGCGGCCGGAACCCGGCGGCCGTCCCGCCGGGGGCGCCGCCTGCAGCTCGGCGTGGTCCGCCCCGGCCAACCCGGGATCCAGGCCGAGACGGCACGCCAGCAGCGGCCAGGCTCCGCCGAAGCGGAGCTCGCCGTGTTGGATCTCCAGTGCGGCGGCGACAACCAGGCCCGAGTCTTGGACCTCCATGATTCCAACGCTCGCCACCTGGCGGCCCGATTCGGTCCGCTCGACGTGCACGACGGCGTCGATCGCGCTGGCGGCCTGCAGCCGTACCGCGTCCTGGCCCATGCCGGCGAGCGCGCCGAGGGCCGCCAGCCGGGCTGGCACAGCTGTCGCCTCATTCGCGTGGATGGTCCCGCCGCCTCCGGTGTGTCCGGTGTTCATCGCCGAGAGCAGCTCGCGGACCTCGGCGCCGCGGCATTCGCCAACCACCAGCCGGTCCGGCCGCATCCTGAGGGCCTGGCGGACCAGTTCGCCCAAGTCGACGGCGCCACCGCCTTCCAGGTTTCCGTGCCGGGATTCCAGCGAGACGACGTGCGGGTGGACGGGATTTAGTTCTGCGGCGTCCTCAATCAGGACGAGTCTCTCCCCGGGGTGGCACAATCCCAGCAGCGTCGCCAGCAACGTGGTCTTCCCCGAACCGGTGGCCCCGCTGATGAGGAGGCTCAGCCTGGCCGCCACCATGCGTTCGAGCACGGACCGGACCAGGCTCCCGGACGTCCCGGCCCCGAACATGCCGGCGCGCCTCAGCTCGGGCATGGAGAAGACCGTGGCCCGGCGGATCCGCACGCTCAGGAGCGTCCCGGCAGTGGAAATGGGCGGCAGCACCGCGTGCACGCGGTAGCCGCCGTCGAGCCGGACATCGACGCACGGCGAACCGTCATCCAGGCGGCGGCCGCCGGCTGCCACCAGCCTCGCGGCGAGGGCCCGGATCTGCGGTTCCCCGGAAAAGACGACCGGCGCCTTTTCCAGACCGCGGCCGCGGTCCAACCAGACCGAGTCCGGCCCGTTGACAAAGATGTCTGTCACGGCGGGATCACGGGTGAGCGGCTGCAGGGGGCCCAGGCCGTTCAATTCCGCGCTGATGCTCTCCACTGCGGCCAGGGCGCCGGCCGTGCCGAGCAGCCGCCCGCTCGCCTGGACCGCCGCCGCAACCCTTGAGGGGGTCACCGGGGAGGCATCGGCCATGACGGACTCGCGCACGGACTCCAGCAGCGTCTGGTCGAGAAATCCCTGCGAGCGGCGGCGACCCGGTGCCCGCCGGGCCGGACGTTCCGGTTCGGCCGGTTGTGCGGCCGCGTGGGCACTCATGAGTCGTCTCCGCCGTTCAGCTCAAGGAGTCCGGCCGCGAACCGGCGGACGGCGCGGTGCCGGCCGGTTTCGAGAAGGCGGCCGAGTTCCGTTGCCCCGGCCAGGTCCTTGACGTCCGGCATGATGCCTTGGAGGACGAGCCCCACGGAGCCGGCGATCAGCGGCGCATCCAAAGCGGCGCCGCGACTGGCCCGGACCACGAGCGCGGTGTCCACGGGCGGAAGCTCCTGCAACAGCCAGGCCGTGGCGACGGCGGCCCGCAGCCGGGCAGGCGCCACGACGATAATCCGGTCGCATTCGCCGGCGAAGGCCCGCAAGGCTTCCCGTTCCCGGCCGATATCCAGCACCACCAATTCGCAGCCGCGGCGGGCTGCGTCGAGAACCGCGGCCACGGTGGTCGCGTCGACCCCGGCGGCTTTGTCACGGGTTCCCGGCCACGACAGGAAGGAAAATCCACCGGCGACCGGCAGCGACTCCTCCAGCTGGGCAGGGTCGATACTGCCGCTCACCCCGGCCAGATCCGGCCAGCGGAGCCCGTGGGTTTCCTCGGCGGCCAGCGCCAGTTCCAGGCCCCCGCCCCGGGGGTCGCCGTCGACCAGCAGCACCCGGACCCCGGCCCCGGCGGCGGCCTGCGCGATCCAGATGGCGGCGGTCGTCGCCCCGGCACCGCCGCAGCCGCCGGTGAAGCCCAGCACGAGTCCGCCGGCTTCCGGGGCGCGGGACCGGCTCAGGTATTCCGCCAACCAGGCTGCCGCGTCCGGCAACACCGCGACGCGTTCGGCCCCGACGGCGGCGGCCAGATGCCATAACCCTTCTCCATCACCTTCGAGGCCGAGCAGCACGGCAGGTGTCCTCCGCCGGGGCGGCAACCCGCGGATGTCGCTGCCCACCAGCACGGCGGCTGCGGCGTCCCAGAACGGCGCGGCCTCGGCAACGTCCTGCACCGTCCGCAGCTGGCCCCCGGCCGCTGCGACGATGCGTTCCACCTCGCTGCGCAGCACCCCGGCCCCGGTGACGAGCAGGATTTCCGCGGAATCCCCGGGGGTCCAGGGCTCATGCGCCCGCGGTGGCGGTGAGCCTGGGCCACGGTGCTGGTGCCTGTTCATGCTGCCACTTTGCCCGGGCCGGGACCGCAGCGGAACCGCCGTCGTCGGCTATGTGGACAAGTCCGGCGTCTTTGCTGCACCCGCCGCCGGGGAACGAGCACGGACCACGTCCCGGAGCAGGGCAGAATTGACCCTATGTACCTGCTGCTCGCTGCCCACGCCGACGGCGCGGCACTGCAGCACCTCACGGCAGATGGCGCCCCCGAACCCTCCAACCCGGAACCCCGCGTGGTCAAGGCCGGCGACCTCGCCGGAATTGTGCGCGAGCTTGAGGAGCGGCACCCGCGCTGGATCTGGCACCGTACGCAGGACTGGTATCCCGCGTTGCTGCGCGCCGGGGTGGAACTCGAGCGCTGCTACGACCTCACCCTGTGCGGTTCGATCCTGGCCCACTCGGAGTTCACCGCCCACACCGGCTACGCGCAGGCGGCGGAGAAGCTGACCCAGGACGACGAGCTGCACCAGCCACCGCGGGGGCTGCTGCCTCCTGCCCCGCCGCCGGAACAGGGGGCCCTGTTTGATGCCCCGGCCCCCGGCCAGCGGCCCGGCCAGTCCCTTGAGGCTCTCCGGGCCGAGTACGCCGCGCAGCAGGAGGCTCTTCGGCAGGCCGGACCTGCGCCCGGAACGGCCTCCGGCACGGTCGTCGTCCCTGACGCCGGGCGGCGCCAACGGCTCCAGCTGCTGCTGGCGGCGGAATCCGCCGGAGCCATGATCGCCGCCGAAATGCAGCACACCGGCGTCCCGTGGCGGGAGGAACTCCACGAGCAGATTCTCGCCGAACACCTCGGACCCCGCCCGGCCCCCGGCCAGCGTCCGGCCAAACTCGAATCGCTCACGGCCGAACTGCGGCTGCTGCTGAAGTCGCCTGCGCTGAACCCGGACTCCCCGCAGGAGCTCATGCGCGCCCTGCACCGAAACGGCATCGAAGTTAAAACCACCCGCCAATGGGAGCTGAAAGAATCCAGCCACCCCGTGATCGTGCCCCTGCTGGCCTACAAGAAACTGGCCCGTCTCCACGCGGCAAACGGCTGGGCGTGGCTTGATACCTGGGTGAGGGACGGCAGGTTCCAGCCGGAGTACGTGGTCGGCGGTGTGGTCTCGGGCCGGTGGGCGTCGCGGGGCGGCGGCGCGCTGCAAATCCCGCGCCAGGTCCGCGGCGCGGTCCACGCCGATCCCGGCCACAAACTGATCGTTGCCGACGCCTCGCAGCTGGAACCGCGCGTGCTCGTGGCGCTGGCCCAGGATTCCAAAATGGCCGAGGCCGCCCGGGACAAGGACCTCTATGCCGGCATCGCCGCCCAAGGCTTCGGCGGCGACCGGGCGAAGGCGAAGGTGGCCCTCCTTGGGGCAATCTACGGGGCGACCACGGGCGAGTCCGGCCGGCTGATGCCCCAGCTGGCCCGCACCTACCCCCGCGCCGTGGGCTTCGTCGAGCAGGCTGCCCGCGACGGCGAAGCCGGCAGGACCGTGACTTCACGGCTGGGCCGGAGCAGCCCGCCGCCGTCGGAGCGCTGGCTGCAGAGCCAGCACTCCACCACCGCGGAAGAACAGCGCCGCGCGGACGCGATCGCACGCTCGCGCGGCCGCTTCACCCGGAACTTTGTGGTCCAGGGCTCGGCCGCTGACTGGGCAGCATGCTGGCTCGCGGAACTGCGACGCCGGCTTCGCGCCCTACGGGCGGAAGGCGCAGCCGCCGGCGAACTGGTGTTCTTCCTCCACGATGAGGTGATGGTGCACTGCCCCGAAAGCGCGGTCGCAGACTGCATCAAGGCGATCGAGGACTCCGCGACTGCCGCCAAGGAGCTTTTGTTCGGCCGGATTCCGGTCGAATTTCCGGTCAGCGTGGCCGTCGTGGACTCGTACGACAACGCCAAATGAACGACCGGAGTCACCGCCTGTAACGTACCCGCCGGTAGCGTTGTGTGCGCTCCGTCACCGGGCTACCCTCGGAAAGGCTGGCGAAATTCCCGTACGATCCGCCGGCTATTGCAACGACGCAAGGAAATTGGGGAGGCAGCGGTTTGGCTGGCATTTTTGAGATCGCGCAGGCTGGCGACAAGACATATTTCTTCAGGCTGACGGCGGCGGATGGCACAGTAGTGGCCGTATCCCCGCTCTTCAGCTCCATCAAGAGCGCGGCGGCGGGCATCAACGCCGTGCGCGAGAACGCCGCGACCGGCCTGGTTGTGGATCGTTCCGGTGCTCACCGGCGGGTCGCCTCCAGCAGGTCGGGAGGACGGGCGATGGCTCCCCGGACAGGCACCCCGGTGGCTGCCGGCTAGCCGACCGGCCGGCAGGCCGGCGCCGTGCGGGCCTCACACATCAATCCCGTAGAGCCGCGCGCGGTCCCACGGCACGGCCCAGCCCAGCTGTTCAAAAAGCTGGTTCAGGATCATCCCGGTAAACCCCCACACCACGACGCCGTTGACGGTGAACGCTGGGCTCTGGAATGTCTGGCCGGCCCGGCTGACCGTGGCCATCACCCGGTTGTCCGGGTCCAGCAGGTCCCTGACCGGAACCCGGAACACCTGCGCGGATTCACCGTAGTCGACCACCCGGACCGGCGACTGGGCCGCCCACCAGGCCAGGACCGGGGTCACCAGGAAATTGCCCCGGGGCAGCGCCAGTTCAGGCATCACACCGAGTACGTCCACCCCCGCAGGGTTCAGGCCAGTCTCCTCCTCCGCCTCGCGGAGGGCCGCGTCCACCACGGACTCACCCGGATCGATGCCGCCGCCGGGAAACGCCACCTGCCCGGGATGGTCCTCCAGCGTTTGGGCCCGCTGCAGCAGCAGCACGTCCAAATCGGCGGGAGCCAGCAACTTCTCGGACACCGCGGGTACGTTGTCCAGCGCACCAAAGAGCATCAGCACCGCTGCCCTGCGGACCCGCTCGCCGGGTTCGACGGCGAGTTCCCGCCAGCGCGGATCCGGGGCCGGCGCCGTGCCCGCCTCCACCGCGGCAACGAGGTCGACGAGGTCCTGGCGCGCGGTCACGGCTGTTTCCTCTGCGATTCCATCCGGATTTCCGCGGCGCGGTGCGTCTCGGCCAGCAGCCGGGCCAGCAGTTGCTCCTGGCCCGGGGCGAGCTCGTACTTCAGCAGTTTCTTTGCCTTCTCCGGGTCGGTTTCCCCCATGCCGTAGCTGGGGCACCAATTGGCCACCGCGCAGGCGCCGCACGCCGGCTTGCGGGAATGGCAGACGCGGCGGCCGTGAAAGACGACGCGGTGCGAGAGCATGGTCCAGTCCTTCGGCTCGAACAGCTCAGCGACGTCCGACTCGATCCGGACCGGATCATCCGACTCGGTCCAGCCAAAGCGCCGGGCCAGCCGGCCGAAGTGGGTGTCCACGGTGATGCCCGGAATGCCGAAGGCATTGCCCAGCACGACGTTCGCGGTTTTCCGCCCGACGCCGGGCAGCGTCACCAGGTCCGCGAGCCGGCCGGGCACCTCGCCGTCGTACTCGTCCACCAGCCGGGTGCAGAGCGCCAGGAGATTTCTGGCCTTGGCGCGAAAGAAGCCGGTGGGCTTGATGATGGCCTCCAGCTCGGCCGGATCCGCCTCCGCCATCCGCCGCGCATCCGGGTAACGCGCGAACAGCAGAGGCGTGATCTGGTTGACCAGCACGTCCGTGGTCTGCGCGGACAGCACGGTGGCTATCACCAGCTCGAACGGCGTGCGGAAGTCCAGCTCCGCGTGGGCGTAAGGGTACTGCTCCGCGAGTTCCCGGTTGATCCGGCGCGCGCGGCGCTTGAGCGCCAGCACTGATTCCCCCGACGCCCGCGGCGCACCCGGCTTGGCACTCCCCGGCTTCGGGGTGCCGGGTTCCGTGGCGTCGGATTCCGTTGTCACGGCGGCGGGCTAACCGCGTTCGATGTTGCTCAGGTCCCGCAAAACCCCGAGCCGGCCGTCGGTGTGCTGGACCAGGAACTCGTTACCGCGGTCCTCGAGGGCAAGGACCCAGCCGCCGGGTTCAATGACGAACGCCGGGGCACCGGTGCGCACGTCGACGGCGGTGCGGGGCTGCGCGACGGCAAACCAGAAGGCCTCGTGCGCGGGGTGGACATCGTCCCCCGCGGGCCGGCTGGCGGGGTCAACGGTCGCGCCGATGGGTTCCTGCGGCCGGACCTGGGGGTTGACTGTAGTGGGGGCACTGCCGCCGGTGGCGGCCGGAACGCCGGCGGCCTGGGTCTGTTCCGCGGCGGGGGCGGTCTGTGCAGCGGCTGCAGCGGCACCAGCGGCGGCGGCACCGGCGGCGGCTGCAGGGACGCCGGCGGTCCGGGTCTTGTCCGCGGCGGAGGGAGCAGACCCCGGAGCCGGGGCCTGCGTCGAGGCCGTCGATGAGCCCGTAGATGCCGGGGCAGCCGCGCCGGCGGCCGGCACAACGCCCGAGATCTGGGTCTCCGGTGCGCCGGGCGCCGCAGCGCTGGGGGCTGCGGCGGACGCCGCACCCGCCGATGATGCCCCGGCAGAGGTACCGGCAGGTGTGGTTGCCGCCGGCGTGGCCGCCTGGCCGCCGGTGGCCGGACGCTTGGCCCAGCCCGCGGCCGTGCCGGAAGCGGCCTCCCCGGTTGCGGCCGGGCCGGACGCAACCGGGCCGGATGCGGCCGCCAGTGAGGCGCCCGCCCCGGCTGCGCCTGCACCCGCAGCGTCCTTGGTCAGCTTGGATTCCTTCGGTTGCTTCGTCGCCTTCGGCGCCCGCGGCTTTCGCACCGGGGCTACAGCTTCACGGGCCACGATGTGGGCAGGGGTTTCCTCCCGGCCCAGGAAGTCGCCGGCGAAGAACGGGATCCAGCGGCCCAGCACCGTGGCGGCGAAGAGCCCCAAGGCGCCCAGGAGCGCGATCAGCATGCTTGGCACGAACGCCCCGGCGGCGGCGAGGAAAAAGAAGGCCAGCGTGAAGGACGCTACAACGGAGGCGAACTGGTCGATCGACAGGGACCCGATCCGGATCTTGGTCGACGGGCTGAGGCGGCGGGCCACAAACAACGCGGTGACAATGAGCGGCAGCACGATGCCAAGGCCCAGGAAGAAGAGGCTGCCCAGGTTCCAGAGGTTGTAGGCGAAGGCAAACATCGGAATCAGTGAGGCGATGAAAAGAAGCAGCGTTGAGCCGAAAACGGTGAGGTCACGGATGGTGAACGGGCCGAGGACGGCTTCGTTCTTCTTCCCGGTCTTCTTGTCCACCGTGAAGCGTGGCGCATCCCCGAACCCGGCGGGCCCCGGCTGCGCCGTTCCACCCTGGTTCTGGGCGGGCGCCCGGAGCTGCCCGTTGTCTTGCTCGTTCATTCCGTATCTCCTTAGCATGGCGGCGCCCTGGACAGCGCCGTCTAACGGCAGGCAAGGACAAGACCGCCAGCGGTCCTGTCGCCTCCATCGGATGTCACAACTTCATCTCAGCCTAGCCAAGTGGATGGCCGATCACTAGCTGACAAGCCGAGGGCGGACGCAGCAGAATTCCCCGAATTTCCGAATCCCGGACGCTTGCCCCGGCCCGACGCCCGGCGCCCGCGACAGACCACTCGGCGCTTAACAAACACCGCTCACGGCGCTGTTTGTGACGGGGCGCACGTTTGGTCGGACCGGCGTATTAGTGTTGTTTCCAGACAGCGCTAGCGGCACTGCCGCGGTCTGCCGCCGCCCGACGTCGCACATGCGGCCCGGCGCGGAGGCACCACGAACGGCCGCACAGCCCGGATCGATGAATGATGAGGTTCACCATGTCCCAGCAGACACCCGGCTCCATGGCCACGCAGACGCCCCAGGGCGATGCCTTCGAAAACCTGTCCCAGGAGAACCGCCGTTTCGCGCCGTCCGCCGAGTTCGCCGCGAACGCAGTGGTCACCGCCGCCGATTACGCAGAGGCCGACGCCGACCGCCCCGCCTTCTGGGCGAAGCAGGCCCGCGAGCTGCTGAGCTGGTCCAAGGACTTCACCCAGGCGCTGGACTGGTCGGACCCGCCGTTCGCGAAGTGGTTCGTCGGCGGTGAGGTCAACGCGGCCTACAACGCCCTGGACCGGCACGTCGAGGCCGGCAACGGGGACCGGGTGGCCATCTACTTCGAGGGCGAGCCCGGCGACACCCGCACCTACACCTACGCGCAGCTGACCGAGGAAGTGAAGAAGGCCGCGAACGCGTTCGAGTCCCTCGGCGTGGCCAAGGGCGACCGCGTGGCCGTCTACCTGCCCATGATTCCCGAAGCCGTGATCACCCTGCTGGCCTGCGCCCGGATCGGCGCGATCCACTCCGTGGTCTTCGGCGGCTTCTCCGCCGAGGCCCTGCGGTCCCGGATCGACGACGCCGAGGCCAAGCTCGTGGTCACGGCCGACGGCACCTACCGCCGCGGCAAGCCCAGCGCCCTGAAGCCGGCCGTCGACGACGCGTTGTCCCACGAGGGAGACGGCACCGGGCACACCGTGCAGAACGTCGTGGTGGTCAAGCGCAACGGCCAGGACGTGGACTGGCACGAGGGCCGGGACCACTGGTGGGCCGACACCGTCGGCTCCGCGTCCGCCGAGCACACCGCCGTCGGGCACGACTCCGAGCACCCGCTCTTCATCCTCTACACCTCCGGCACCACGGGCAAGCCCAAGGGCATCCTGCACACCACCGGCGGCTACCTCACCCAGGGCGCCTACACGCACAAGGCGGTCTTTGACCTCCACCCGGAGACCGACGTCTACTGGTGCACCGCCGACGTCGGCTGGATCACCGGGCACTCCTACGTCGCCTATGCCCCGCTCATCAACGGCGCTACCCAGGTCATGTATGAGGGCACGCCGGATTCCCCGCATCAGGGCCGCTGGTGGGAGATCGTGGAGAAGTACAAGGTCTCCATCCTCTACACCGCCCCCACCGCGATCCGCACCTTCATGAAATGGGGCAAGGACATCCCGGCCAAGTCCGACCTCTCCTCGATCCGCGTCCTCGGTTCCGTCGGCGAGCCCATCAACCCCGAAGCCTGGATGTGGTACCGCGAGGTTATCGGCGGCAACGCCGGCAAGAACGGCGAGCGGAAGCAAAACCCCGCCCCGATCGTGGACACCTGGTGGCAGACCGAGACTGGGGCGCAGATGATCGCCCCGCTGCCCGGCGTGACGGCCACCAAGCCCGGCTCGGCCCAGGTCCCGCTGCCGGGCATCGCCGTGGACGTCGTGGACGAACTCGGCGAATCCGTACCCAACGGCCACGGCGGCTTCCTGGTGATCCGCGAACCGTGGCCCGCCATGCTGCGCGGGATCTGGGGCGACCCCGAGCGGTTCAAGGAAACGTACTGGTCCCGCTTCGAGACCATGTACTTCGCCGGCGACGGCGCCAAGAAGGATGAGGACGGCGACCTCTGGCTGCTGGGCCGGGTGGATGATGTGATGAATATTTCCGGCCACCGCCTCTCCACCGCCGAAATCGAGTCCGCCCTGGTCAGCCACCCCGCGGTGGCGGAAGCCGCCGTCGTCGGAGCCGCGGACGAGACCACCGGCCAGGCCGTCGTCGCCTTCGTGATCCTGCGCGCCGACGCCGTGGACTCCGGCGACGCGATCGTCCAGGAACTCCGCAACCATGTGGGCAAGGAAATCGGTCCGATCGCCAAACCCAAGACCATCCTCGTGGTCCCGGAACTGCCCAAGACCCGGTCCGGCAAGATCATGCGCCGCCTGCTCAAGGACGTCGCCGAAGGCCGCGAAGTTGGCGACGCGACCACCCTGGCGGACAACACGGTCATGGCCCAGATTGCGCAGTCGCTGAGGAAATAGCCGGCAAGAATTGCCGGCTGATATGACCGCAGCGTCGGTGTGTTGAACACCGGCACATGCACGACGGCGGCGCTGCCCACTCCGGGGGCCGCGCCGCCGTCGTCGTTGTTCCTGTGTGTCGACGCGACCGCGGCGGAAACATCCGCAGAAGCGAAGAGTGCGGCAGTAACGAACCGATTGGCAGTAACGAACGGCGCGGGCGGGCCGCGGCGCGATAGATTTGCAGACATGACTGAAGCCACCTCCGCCACCGCTGCCGGCCGCGGCACCATCCTGGTTCTCAACGGACCCAATTTGAACCTGCTTGGCACCCGCGAGCCGGAGAAATACGGGACGGCGACGCTGGCCGACGTCGAACAGCTCGCCAAAGACGCCGGCGCCGCGCACGGCCTGGACGTCGAGTGCTTCCAGTCCAACCATGAAGGGGCCCTCGTGGACGCCATCCATGCCGCCCGCGGGAAGGCTGTGGGGATCGTGCTCAACGCCGGCGCGTACACGCACACGTCGGTGGCCATCCGGGACGCCATATCCGCCGTGGCGCTGCCCACGGTCGAGGTGCACATCACCAACGTTCACGCCCGCGAACCCTTCCGGCACCATTCCTACCTTTCGGACATCAGCAAGGCCGTGATCGCCGGCGCCGGGATCCTGGGCTACCGCTTCGCCGTGGAATACCTCGCCGGACTGCACACGGCCAAGGACTGAGCATGTCCCCCCGCGGAGCCCGGAGGAGTGTCAGGGGAACCGGCCACTGATTCGGCCACGGCGCAGTGGTACCGGCACTTCGGCACGATCGACGCGCCGGGTTCCTCCCCGTGCTATGCCGAGTGGACTGTGGGGATCGCCGGGGACGCCGAGCTGATACGGCGGATCGATCAGTGGCCGCACCACAAGCGCCAGCCGTTGCTAATCCTCGCCGCGGCCCGGTTCCTCGGCGCGCAGATCAGCCCATACCGCGACTTCCGGAATTTTCTGGACCAGCACTGGGCCGCGGTCTCGGAAATCGTGCTGTCCCGGTCCACGCAGACGAACGAGGCGGGACGCTGCGCCACCCTGCTGCCCTCACTCGCGCAGATATCCGCGGCCGAGAGCCGGCCGCTGGCCCTCATCGAGGTGGGCGCCTCGGCGGGGCTGGCACTGTTCCCCGACCACTACGGCTACGAGTATGTCCCGGAGGCCGAGGACGCGAGGACGACGCTTGTTCCGGCCGGCGCACAGCCCGGCACCTACCCGGTCCTGCGCTGCGTCACCTCAGGACCGGTGCCGCTGCCGGCCGCACTTCCCCAGGTTCTCTGGCGCGCCGGGATCGATCTGAATCCCTTGGATGTCCGCAACCCGGACGACGTCGCCTGGCTGGAAGCCCTCGTCTGGCCCGAACAGGAGTTCCGCCTCGAACGGCTGCGCCAGGCGATCGCCATCGCCCGGGAACACCCGCCCCTGCTGGTGGCCGGCGACCTCAACGAACAGCTCGCAGCGCTGGCCGCCCGCGCTCCGGAGGACGCCGCCCTGGTGGTGTTCCACAGCGCCGTCACGGCGTACCTCGACGCCGGTGGCCGGGCCCGGTTCCGCCGCACCATGGCGGATCTCGCGGCGGAACGGGCTGCCACTGGCTCTCGAACGAAGGGGCACACGGTGCTTGCCCAGGCCGACGGGTCCACTGTTGTTCCGGAAATGGACGACACCCGGCTCGGCGGCCGGTTCCAGCTGCTGCAGGACGGTCAGCCGGCTGCCATCGCGGGGCCGCACGGCCAGAGCCTGGAGTGGCTGTAGCCCGCCGGAACTGCCTCCTCGGGCGACAGAGCCGCGGGGACTCGACGATTATTTCTTGATGCACTGTCCGGACGAAACGGCACTGCCCAGACCCGGCGCCTGAGCCGCGACGGGGCTCAGGTCATTCATGGTGATCGCAAATCCAAGCGAGGACTCGGTTGTGGCCTTGGCAAAGACCACCCCCGCCACCTGCCCGTCCATGGTCAGGAGCGGGCCCCCGGAGTTGCCCGGCTGCACGTCGCCGGCCAGCCGGTAGACGTCCTCGGGCGACGCATTCTTGCCGTAGATGTCCGGGACGAGCACGGTGGCGATGTCCTGCACTGTGGCCGGTTTGGACTGGAAGGGCCCGCCGTGCGGATAGCCGGCAAAGGCCGCGGCGCTGCCGGACGGCAGGTCGGCGGCCAGCGCCAGGGGTTCCGAGCGCAGACCGTCAACGGCCACGACGGCGAGGTCGTGCTGGGAGTCAAAGTACACAACGCGCCCTGGCAGTGCGCGGCCGCCGGGCGTCTCCACTACCGGTTCGTCGACCCCGGCGACCACATGGGCGTTGGTCACCACGCGCCCGGGGGCGACCACGAAGCCTGTTCCGGTCTGGTTCTGACCGCACTGGTAGGCGGTTCCGGCGATCTTGAGCACCGAAGCGGCGGCCTTGTTCAGCGCCGGCGTGTCCGTGCTGGTGTCCGGAACGGCAACGGGCTGGCTCTGGCCGAAGCCGTCCAGCAGCGTGGGGATTCCCTCGCCGATCACGGCGGAACGCAACTGCGCCATTGATGCCTTGACCGGCATCGGCGTCACGCCGTCGATGAACCTGATGACTTTGGATTCCGCGAGCTGCTGGGACACGAACGGCACACCCAGGGCCCCGATACTGAACGCCAGCATCGACATCACGAGGCCGGACACCACCACGTTCACGCCTCCGCCCACGAGGCGGTCCGCCGCCCGGAGGGGGCTGAACGGGACCACGCTGCGGATGCGCCGTCCGATCATGGTGCCGAGTCCGTTGCCCACGATCATCAAAAGGACCGCCGTGGCAACGATCGCCGTCAGGCGCCAGCCGCTGTCCTCCACGAGGCCGCTGACGATGGGCACGGAGACGAAGGCGGCGACGGCGCCTGCCGCGAATCCCGCGATGCCTCCGAGCGTCACAAGGAAGCCGTTGCGAAGACCGTGGATGAGGTAGGACAAGAGCGCCACCACCAACACCAGGTCCAAAATGGTCAAGCCAAACACCGGGGCTCCTCACAGACAGTTCAGCGACGATTCTACCGGTGTAAGCTGAACGTTTGCCGACCGGCCGCCAGCCTGCATAGGGATCTGCGCGGACTTCCCGAGCCGTGCGCTTTCGGCCCTTCGGGCGTTTCCGTGCCAACTACGTCACAGAAGCTCCAAAATTCTGAAAGAATGGCTGAAGCGCCCCAGCCGACACAGCTAGTCAGGAGATTTCATGGATATCGAGGTATTGCGCCGCGCACCCCTTTTCGCCACGCTCGACGACGAGGCGTTCCGTCTGCTGACGGACGAACTTACCGAGGTGGACCTTTCACGCGGTGCCTCGGTATTCCGGGAAGGCGACCAGGGTGACCAGCTTTACTTCATCGTCTCCGGCAAGGTGAAGCTCGGCCGCACGTCGCCGGACGGCCGCGAATCACTGCTGGCCATCCTCGGCCCGGGCGAGCTTTTCGGCGAAATGGCGCTGTTCGACCCCAGCCCGCGCACGGCCACGGCAACTGCCGTTTCCGAGACGCGTCTCGCCGGCCTGAAGAACGAGAGCCTCAACGCGCTGCTGCGCACCCGCCCCGAGGTCTCGGCCCAGCTGCTGCAGGCCTTGGCACGCCGCCTGCGCCGCACCAACGATTCCCTTTCCGACCTCGTCTTCTCCGACGTGCCGGGCCGTGTGGCCAAGGCGCTGCTGGATCTGGCCGACCGCTTCGGCCGCCCGGCGACCGACGGCGTCCTGGTCGCCCACGAACTGACGCAGGAGGAGCTCGCCCAGCTGGTCGGCGCCTCCCGAGAAACGGTCAACAAGGCCCTCGCGGAATTCGTGCAGCGCGGCTGGCTGCGCCTGGAAGCGCGAGCCGTCGTCATCCTTGACATGCAGCGCCTGCGCCAGCGTTCCCGCTAGGGACCCCAGCAGCAACCACGAAGGCCGGACCCGGAAACGGGACCGGCCTTCTGCCGTTAATCTTCTGCCACTAATTTCCGGAGAGGGCCCCGGCTGGTTGTCCGCGGGACATGTCCAGTGCTGTCGATCAGGGCGGGGCATGTCCCGGGGCATGCACGCAGCACGACGGGACATGCCCAGCCCCGGCCGCAACGACTGGACATAATGCCACTATGTCCACCGGACAGGCCCAGGGCGGGGCATGTCCCGGGCCGGCACGCGGCACGACGGGACATGTCCAGTGCTGTGGAGCAGGGCCGGGCATGTCCCGGGCCCGCACACGGCACCAAGGGATATGTCCAGTGCTGTGGAGCAGGGCCGGGCATGTCCCGGGCCGGCACACGGCACCAAGGGACATGTCCACTGGTTTGGATGAACTGGTCCCCGAAAGTTGGACTGGTTGGTAAGAGCCTAGGCTGCGAGGGCCTGGGTCCGGTATTGCACCGGGCTCAGGCCCTCAAGCTTTGTTGAGATCCGTTCGGTGTTGTACCAGCGGATGTATTCGTGCAGTGCCGCTGCCAGTGCGTCGGTGCTGATGAACCGGACATGGTGGAAGAGCTCTTCCTTGAGGTGTCCGAAGAAGTTCTCCATCACCGCGTTGTCGTAGCAGTTGCCCTTGCGGGACATTGATTGAACCGCACCGGCACCCTCCAGAAGGACGCGCCAGGAGATGTGCCGGTACTGGAAACCCTGATCCGAATGCACCAGCGGCTGCTGTCCGTCCTCGAGCGTGGTCAGGGCCTTTCGCAGCGACGTGTTGGTCAGCTCCAGGTTCGGGGTTGAGCTGATGGTGTGGGAGATGATCTGCCGGTCGAAGAGGTCCATGACCGGTGAGAGGTAGAGCTTCCGGTCGCCGACGCTGAACTCGGTCACATCC
>NZ_FUZD01000002.1:401076-481149 GCF_900168135.1 Arthrobacter sp. 49Tsu3.1M3 | reverse complement strand
CGGCGGCGCCTGCGGTGCCGGAATCGGTGCTGGATGACGGGTACCGGAACACGGTGGAGTTCCTGCGGGCGCGGCTGCGGATCGGCGCCGCGGAGGCCAGGCGCCGGCTCTGCCTGGCCGACGCGCTGCTGCCCCGGCAGGGACTCGCCGGCCAGCCGGTCCCGCCCGTGCACCCGGAGCTCGGAGCCGCCGTCGCGGCCGGCGAGGTCGCGTCCCGGGCCGCGACCGTCATCACGCTCGCCCTGGACCGGGTCCGGCACAGCTGCCTCCCCGAGGCCGCGGCGGCGATGGAGCACGCCCTGACCCGCACCGCGGCCGAGAACGACGCCGACTTCCTCGCCCGCGTCAGCCGCAGCTGGGCCGAGGCCCTGGACCAGGACGGCGCCGAACCCTCCGAGGAACTGCTCCGCCAGCTCCAGGGCGCCTTCCTCCGCAAACCCCGCCACGGCCTCCAGCACCTGGAAATCTTCGCCACCACGGACCAGTTCGAACACCTGATCACCGTGATGAACACCGCCACCAACCCCCGCACCGGACCCGACACCAGCGAAGGCACCGCCACCGGACCGGGTGTCGGATCAGCGGCGGCGGCCGGTGAGCCCGGCGGGCACAGCCCTGCCGGCGCTGACGCCGGCGGCGGCACTAGTGCTGCCGGCGCTGGCACTCCCGGGGCCGTCCGGGCCGACACCGGCCCGGC
The DNA here is from genome assembly GCF_900168135.1 of Arthrobacter sp. 49Tsu3.1M3. NCBI lineage: Bacteria > Bacillati > Actinomycetota > Actinomycetes > Micrococcales > Micrococcaceae > Arthrobacter > Arthrobacter sp. 49Tsu3.1M3. Next base: position 480,452 of record NZ_FUZD01000002.1, on the reverse strand, counting down.
GAACCAGCCCGGATCCACCGAGGGGCGAACCACGGCCGAAGAGGACTCCTCGCTGCCGTCCCTGGACCTCCGCTCCCGGCCCCAACGGCTGCTCGACGGCCTGGTCGGCGCGTGCAAGGCAGCCCTCACCACCGGCGGGCTGCCCGCGGCCGGCGGGCTCCGGCCCCAGGTCATGGCCACCATCGACTACCGCGACCTGCTCACCCGGTTCCAGGACTCCCCCGGCGCCACAGCGGGCGCCCCGCGCCTCGGACCCCGGCCCCTGCAGGGCACCGGGGCGCTGCAGCAGACAGGCTCGCTGCTCTTCACCGGCGCCGTCACCGCCGGCACCATCCGCAAAATCGCCTGCGACGCCGACATCATCCCGGTCGTCCTCGGCGGCGAGGGCCAGGTCCTGGACATCGGCCGTGCCTCCCGGGTCTTTCCGCCCCACATCCGCAAGGCCATCACCGCCCGGGACCAGGGCTGCGCCTTCCCGCAATGCACCATCCCCGCCCCCTGGTGCGAGGCCCACCACATCACCTACTGGTCCCGCGGCGGAACCACCGGAACCGACAACGGCACCCTGCTCTGCTCCCATCACCACCACGTGATCCACAAAGAACACTGGACCATCCAGATGCGGACCGGCATCCCCTGGTTCATCCCGCCACCCCACCTCGACCCCGCCCGGACACCCCGCCGGAACAGATACTTCCGGCCCATAGATCCCGTGGCCGCCGCGTGACAGCGGCCCGGCCGGCGCGCGAGCCTTGCGGTTCGGACGGCAAGCTCCGACGATCGGGCGAGCCGTGCGGCGCGGACGGCCCCGACGGAGGGCGAGGCGTACGGCTCGAACGGCAGCGGCCCGGACGGCCGGGTGGGCGCGTGACAGCGGCCCGACGGAGGGCGCGCCGTGCGGGGTCGGACGGCAGAAGCCCGCAGCGGGCTGAGCGGCTCGCACGTCCCGGCCAAGGTCATAGCCGCGAGGGCAACCCCGAGCCCTCAGTCCCAGGAGCCCTCGCGAGGCCTCGGTCTTACGAGTTTTCCCGGGACGTGATCCCGAAACTCGGGGACTGCAGCTCGGTGAAGTTCCCGACGCTGGCGCGCACGGTGCATTGGGGCGTGATCTGCAGGGCCGTCACGGTAAGCCCCGCGCTGTCCACCGCGAGCGCCCCGCCGCAGCCGTCGGAGCCGTCGGAGCCGTCGGAGCCGTCGGAGCCGTCGGAGCCGTCGGAGCCGTCGGAGCCGTCGGAGAACCGTACCCCCTTCTCGCCGCCACTCACGGCGGCGAGCACCTGGGAGGGCTTGCCGGACGCGGGACTGACGTAGAGCGGGTTCAGCTCGTCGGCGCCGCCGGCCCAGACTGGCACGAGGGTGATCTTCAGCGGGCTGGGCGTCACGACGCGTGCTGGGGTACGCACCTCCACGCCCTTTAGGCGCTGGACGGGATAGGCCGTGCCCTTGACGGCAGGGTCCTGCGTGGCGGCCGTCGTCGCCTCGGACCCAGACCGCAGCCACGCGTCGAGGGCCTGCTGGTCCGCGGGTGACACTGACACTTTGGCGGTGACCTGGGCTGCCCCTCCCGCCGGGACTTCCAACCCCGAGACCTTCCAGCCGCACTCGACGTCAAGGCCGGTGATCGAGGCCTGATTCCGGCTCACCGAAGCCCCCTCCCACGTGACCGCAGGGCATGCTTCCCCATCGGCCAGGCCCGGGATCACCTCCAGGAAATCACCGGATAACGGCGCCTTCTGCGCCCCGTATGCGACAGTCAAACGGATCTGACCGGAGGCCGGTTCATAGGAGGCTTCGCGCGAGATCGACAGGCCGGTCGGAAGCGCCGCGTCCTGCAGCTGCTTGGACATCTGACCGCCTTCCGCTGTGGGCGTTTGTTGACCTGCAGGGGCAAGGACAACGAACCCCACGACCATCGCGACGACGAGCAGGGCGGCGGCGCCCGCGAGCAGTAACGCTTTGCGAGTACGCCAGAACGGGATGGCGACCTGTTCCTCGAGCCGGGCCTCCGCCCGGGGCCGCACTTCGCGACGCGGTATTGACCGGGCGATGGTGGCGCTGTCCGCCTCCCCGAGTTCGGGAGCAATCCCGGCGTGGTCACCTGGCGCGCCTGACGAGAAGGCCGTGAGGTCCTCGTCCGTGAAGGCGCCCCGGACGACGGTGGCTGGGCGTTCGACGGCGTCGAAGTCCTCCGGGGCCTCGGCACGCGTGACCGGGCTGCTGCCGGCAAGGCGTGGTGCCAGACGCCGGAGCGTCGCCGCGGCCTCACTCGCCGTCGGGCGTTGGGCGGGGTCTTTGGACAGCAGCCCGTCGAGTACGTTCCATACCGCATCGTCAACGGGGATCCGTGGCGGGCGCGAGGAAACATGGCGGTACGCGACGCTGAAGTCCGGCCCCGGCCCGGCGAAAGGAGTGCGCCCGGCGAGGAGCTCGTAGAGCAGGATGCCAGTTGAGTACACATCGCCCGTAGGGCCGGACCTGCCCTGGCTGATGAGCTCGGGAGGCATGTAGTGCGGGGTGCCGATGAGACCGGTCGTTTGCCGGATCTTCTCTCCCACGACGTCGGAGATGCCGAAGCCGGAGACCCGTACGTCGCCCACGCCTACCGTCGGGCGTGCTGCGGGACTTGCCGTGGCCGTCGGCGTCGCGCTGATGTTCACCGGGGTGGGCGGCCCGGTGGGAATGATTCTGATTGGTGCAGCATCCGGTGCGTTGATCAGTGGTGGTTTGTCGGTGGGAGTGCAGAAGGCCAAGACTAGAACCGTGAATTGGGGACAGGCCGGCCGCGATGCCCTCATTGGTGGCGCCGCTGGTGCTGTTGGCGGCGGTGCGGCCCTTGCGGCTAAGGCATTAACTGCATCGGCGCCGGTCGGTAGGGTGGCGGCTGCTTTTGGTGCCAGTAGGGTCGGTACCGCAGTATCGAGCGCCAGTTCACGTGTCGGATCTGCTGTGACCTCAGGTATTTCCAACGTCAGCGCGAGGGCCGGGAGCTATGTGTCGGGGTTGCCGGCACAGCAGAGGAAAAGCATATGACCAAGACTTTGCCGATTCACGTCAGGGCAACGAGAGTAACCAGGAAGCGCCGATCCCTGATATTTGGCAAGACATCTTTTACCTACGACGTTCGATTCCGTGATGGCGAAATTCAAAACAACGTGAATCCCAATGCTGTACTGAACGGCGCACGTTTCCCAGCTGATTATCATTCGGTCGTGCGTGGCGCGGAGGCAGTCGCCGGTGATGGGGTCCTGGCGGCTGGGTGGATTATCCGTATGGGCCGCCGCTCCGTGACTGAAGATGGGACGAGGATCGGTGATGCCTCGGCGTACCAGACCCCAAAGCCCGTCATCCCTAGCTGCAAGGGCCCGTTTTAGGCCCTTGAGCGGATCGCCGCTCTTGGTTTCGCAGATTTGCGCGCGTATCGTTGACTATCGTTGTATATCGTTCACGGTCGTCCAGAGGAGTGCATGATGCGCAGTTCTTACCCGGCAGGCGGATTTCGCGGCAGCAATGTAGACAGCATGTGGCAGGCCGTAGAGGAGTTGCGTTCGAGGTTCGAGAAGCGCTCGGGTTCCCGGGCGGGGCGTGGCGAGGTGCGCTCGGCTGTGCTGGCACTGCTCGCCGAGCGGCCGATGCACGGCTACCAGATAATTCGTGAAATCGAGGAGCGCAGCGGCGGCACCTGGAAGCCCAGCGCTGGCTCCGTCTATCCAACCCTCCAGCTGCTGGCCGACGAGGGCCTTATCGGTGCTGAGGAATCCAACGGACGCAAGATTTATTCCCTGACGGACGCGGGCCGCGAGGAGATGGCGGGTGCCGGCATGTCAGCGCCCTGGGAATCGGCTGGTCCGGCGTCGGGCCCGGGGTTCGCGGCGCTGCCCAAGGCAGGCGTCGAGCTCGCACAAGCCGCCTCCCAGGTGGGACGCACCGGGACGCCGGAGCAGGTGCAGGAAGCCGTGGCGGTGCTCGATGACGCGCGCCGCCGGCTGTACGCGATCCTCGCCCAGGGCTGACCGGGGTGACGTCGGTTCGCCGGGACCGGGCAGCTCCCGTACCCGGCGCCCGGGGCTACCGGGCCCGTTACCGCCGCATCCTGCGCTTCGCTGCATGGCATCTCGCGGTGACCTGGTGGTTCGAACTGTTACTCCCCCGCATCGGGCTGGTGAGGGTTGCCGAGCGCACCAGGGCGAAGAGGATGCGGCGCTTCGCGCAGCGCTTCCATGCACTGGCGGTGGACCTCGGCGGCCTCATGATCAAAGTCGGACAGTTCCTGTCCTCCAGGCTCGACGTGCTGCCGCCCGAGATCACCAAGGAACTTGAGGGGCTCCAGGACGAGGTGCCTCCGGTTTCGTTCGCCGCGATCCGCGCCCTCGCCGAAGCTGAGCTGGGCGCGCCGCTGGAGCAGTTGTTCGCCTCGGTCGAGGAGACGCCGATCGCAGCAGCATCCCTCGGGCAGGCGCACCGGGCGAGGCTTGGCCCGGGCGACGCCGCCGACACCGGGCTCGACCGCGTGGTGCTGAAGGTACAACGGCCAGGGATCAACGCCATTGTCGACGTCGACCTGGCGGCACTGCGCAAAGTGGGCGGCTGGCTCAGCCACGTGCGCCTGGTGTCCGATCGTGCCGACATGCCCGCCCTCGTTGAGGAGTTTGCGCAGACCAGTCTTGAGGAGATCGACTACCTGAATGAGGCGGCCAATTCGGGGCGGTTCGCTGGCGATTTCGCCGACGACGACCGCATGGAGGTGCCCGACGTCGTCTGGGAACGGAGCACCCGCCGCGTGCTCACCCTCGAAGACGTCACGGCGATCAAGATCACGGACTCGGAGGCACTTCTGGCGGCGGGCATCGATCCGGCCCAGGTTGCCCCGGTTTTTGCCTCGGTCATGTTCGACCAGATTTTTACGAACGGCTTTTTTCATGCCGATCCGCACCCTGGGAATATCTTTGTCACGCCGGTTGCCGATCCATCCACGGAGCGCCCATGGAAGCTGACCTTCATCGACTTCGGCATGATGGGCGAGGTTCCGGCGAGCACACGCAGCGGTCTTCGGAAGCTGCTCATCGCTGCCGCTTCGCGTGACGGCAAGGGGTTGATGGCCGCGATCAGCGACGTGGGGGTGTTAGTGCCCTCAGCCGACACGGTCGAGCTTGAGCGCGCGATGACGCACCTCTTTGCCCGCTTTGGCGGGATGGGCTTCGCCGAGCTTCGCGAGGTTGACCCTCGGGAGTTCCGTGATTTCGCGGTGGAGTTCGGGGACGTGGTCCGCTCGTTGCCGTTCCAGATGCCGGAGAACTTCCTGCTCATTATCCGGGCGATGTCACTGACGTCGGGTGTGTGCAGCTCGCTGGACGCCCGGTTCAATCTGTGGGACTCGATCGAACCCTATGCGGCGCAGCTGCTGCGCGACGAGCGCGGCAACATCGTGCAGGACGTTGCCCAGCAGGCGCTCGATGCCGCCGGGATGGCGCTGGGTCTGCCGAAACGTCTCGATGGACTGCTAACCCGGCTCGAGGACGGTTCACTGTCGGTGGCAAATCCGCGCCTTGAGCGGCAGCTGGGACGGCTTGACCGCACGGCGCAGCGATCAGCATCGGCGCTGATCTTCGGCGCCCTGCTGGTTTCCGGCTCCGTGGTCCGCGCGGATGACATGGTGCTCGGCAATGTCCTGATGATCGCGTCGGTGCTTCCGCTGCTGCATGGACTGTGGGTGGGGCGCAGCGGCCGCTGACCGAGCCGGTGACGGGGTTTTCCCGCACCCGGACACCCTCGGGTTCCGCTGCCGGGGCGATATCATCAAGCCGTGAAGGAAGGCCAGCCTTTTCGTCCTGCGAACCCCACCGAAACCCGCGGCCCCAGCCCCAGCCCCACAGGGCCCAACCCCACTTCCTGGAAGTCCTCGATCCTGAACGGGGGCGGCGCTCTCGCGGCGGCCGCCCTGATCGTGGTCCCGCTCTGGATGCTGCTCAGCAACCCCGCCGTCCTCGGCGGCCACCCCGCCCTGCCAACTCTCCTGGCGGCCGCCGTCGCACTGGGGATTCTGTGGACGCTGATCCTGGTCCTGCCCTGGTTCTTCGGCGACAAACAGCAGCGCAGTGGTGATATTTCAACCTCGCAGTTGGTCCGCGGGATCGCAGGCAGGCTCACAGTCCTCGGTTTGGTGGCGGCGCTGATGTGGCTAAGCCCGTTCCCCCACCAAACCGACCGCGAGAACACGGTCCCGGCCAATGGATCCACCGCGACGGCGCCAGCCGCGTCGAGGGCTGCAGAGGACGCCACTTCGATCACCCTAGCCCCGGCGGGTACCGCCACCACGGGTCTCGTCTTCTACCCCGGCGCCAGGGTCGACGCGCACGCCTATCAGGACCTGCTGCAGCCGCTCGCGGCCGCGGGGCATCTAGTCGTCATCCTGAAAGTGCCCCTTGGGGTCTCCCTGTTGGACACCAACCAGGCCCGCGCAGCCATGGACCGGCATCCCGAAGTCGCTTCCTGGGCCGTCGGTGGTCATTCGTTGGGCGGCGTGAGTGCATCATCCTTCGCGGCGTCGAATCACGACGTCGCCGGGCTGCTGCTCTTTGCTTCGTACCCCGCAGAGACCCTGACGGATGCGCAGGGCCTTTCGGTGCTCTCCATCTCCGGCTCAAACGACGGCCTGAGCACCCCGGACAAGATCGCGGCGTCGAGGTCCTTGCTCCCGCCGACCACCACTTACGCAACGGTTGTGGGCGGCGTGCACGCGTTCTTCGGTGACTACGGTGAGCAGCCCGGGGACGGCGAGCCGGGCATCAGCCGCAACGAGGCGCAGCAGCAGATCGTTGCCGAGTCGCTCCGCTTCATGGACCGGCTCAAGGCTTCGGGCTGACAGACGAAGCAAAACCGCGGCCCCTCCGAAGCCGTACGCAGTCATCCCACCCGGCAGGTGAGCGTCGCAACAGCTACCGGCCCGCGGCGTACCCCTGCGCTCCGCGCGGATTCGCGGCAGCCTGCAGGACCACGGTCTCGGGATCCCGCACGACGGCGGACAGCCGCCCCAGCGCCCAGTCGCCGGCCCGGGTGACGACGTGCCCCCGCCGCTCGAGGCCTTCGATGACGTCCTCCCCCAGCCGGTCCTCGACGACGGCGCCGCCGGGCTCCCAGGTGCGCGGCCAGAAGGACCCCGGCATCGACGTCGTATGGAACGTCGGCGCGTCGATGGCCTGCTGCGGCGAATACCCGCCCACGATGGTCCGCAACAGGTACGGCAGCTGCCACTGGTCCTGCTGGTCGCCGCCGGGCGAACCCAGCGCGGCCACGGCGTGGCCGTCCCGCAGCACGAGAGTGGGCGTCAGCGTGGTGCGCGGGCGTTTGCCGGGCGTCAACGTGGACGGCGTCCCGGGCTCCAGCCAGGTCATCTGGAGCCGCGTGCCCAGGCAGAAGCCCAGCTCCGGGATCGCCGGGGAGGACTGCAGCCAGCCGCCGGACGGAGTCGCGGAGACCATGTTCCCCCAGCGGTCCACGACGTCGATGTGGCACGTATCGCCGCGGGTCTCCCCCGCGGGTGTCACGGTGGGCTCGCCGACGCCGAGTCCGGCCGCGGAGGCCGCCGAGGCATGGCCCGCGAGCGCCGGCGGCGTGTAGTCGGTGCGCAGTCGTGGCTTGTACGGCTCCCGCCCCGGCACGGAGCCGGGCCGGAACTCATGGGACGCCCGTTCCGTGATCAAGGCACGGCGGCCGGCGCAGTAGTCCTCCGACAAGAGGTGGTCTAGCGGCACGTCCGTGTCGCCGTAGTACGCCTCCCGGTCCGCGAGCGCGAGCTTCTGCGCCTCCAGGATGGTGTGCGCCCCCAACTCGGTGGACGGATCAAGGAACCGGTCCTCGAAGCCGGACAGGATGGCCAGGGTCTGCAGCAGCGCCGGCCCCTGGCCCCAGGGCCCGGTCTTGGCGATCGTGTGGCCCCGGAACTCGACGGTGGCGGCGGCCTCATACCCGGCTTCGAATCCCGCCAGATCGTCCAGGGCGAGCACTCCGCGGTGATCCGCGCCTGAGGAATGCCGGTGCGGGGACTGCACCGACTCCACCATGGCGCGGGCCACGAACCCCTCCCGCCACTCGCGGCGGGCCGCATCAATTCCCGCCTCGCGGGTGGATGCCCTAACTCCGGCCTGCACGAGCCGTTCCAGGGTGCGGGCATAGGCCGGGTTCCACACCAGCTCGCCCTCAACCGGGATTCGGCCGCCCGGCATCCACAGCTCAGCCGACGTGGGCCAATGCGTCTCGAACAACGCGGACACGGCCGCGATGGTGGTTCCGACCCCGCCGAGCATCGGGTGCCCGTCCCGGGCGTAGCCGATGGCGAAGTCCAGCACCGCGTCCAGCTCCCACGTCCCGTGGTCACGCAGCAGCAGGAGCCAGGCGTCGACGGCGGCAGGCACCGCGGCGGCCAAGGCACCCGAGCCCGGAACGAGGTCCAGGCCTTCGTTGACGTAGTGCTCCACGGTGGCTCCGGCCGGTGCCGGGCCCTGCCCCATCAGGACTGTGGGCTGGTCCGGCCGATCCGCGGTGACAAAAATCCCGGTCATGTCGCCGCCGGGCCCGTTGAGGTGCGGTTCCACCACATGGAGCACGAACGCTCCCGCCACCGCGGCGTCGAAGGCGTTCCCGCCGCGCTCCAACACGGACTGGGCCACCGCCGTCGACAGCCAATGCGTGGACGCGCTCATCCCAAACGTGCCCTGCAGCGTTGGGCGGGTGGTGAACGCCTCCGGGCGCGTGAACGGCACACTCACCGCGCCAGGACGATCACCGAAGATTTCTGTCACCACGGTGTCAGCCAAACAGGGCCGCCACGCGGGTGAGGGTCTCATAGACGCCATAGGCGAGCGGCACGCCGACAAGCGCCCAGGCGATGACCAACGTCCCGGTGGACGGTGTCACCGGTGTCTGTGCACTACTCATTTCAGCCCTCCAAGGCAGGTTCTTCGGCCCGGACGCGGCCAGGACGTGGTTCGTGGAATCGTGCGTCCACCGGCGTGACCAAGAGGTTCGCCACGAAGCCGACCACCAGCAGCCCCACCATGGTCAGCAGGGCGGGCTGGTAGGACGCGGCGTTGAGCGCGCCGGGCTTGCCCTGCGCGTCCAGGAAAGCGTTGACAATCAGCGGCCCGGCGATGCCCGCCGCGGACCAGGCCGTCAGGAGCCGGCCGTGGATGGCGCCGACCTGGAACGTGCCGAAGAGGTCGCGCAGGTAGGCGGGGGCCGTCGCGAACCCGCCACCGTAGAAGGAGATGATGACGAACGCGAGGGCCACGTAGAGGACGGTGGACGTCGAGCCGGCCAGCGCCAGCACGGTGTAGAGCACGGCGCCGAGGCCGAGGTAGACCATGTAGATGCGCTTGCGGCCCGTGACATCGGAGGTGGCGGACCAGGCAAAGCGGCCGGACATGTTGCCGATCGAGAGCAGCCCCACGAAGCCGGCGGCCACAGCGGCACTGGCCAGGGACGTGCCGTCGGGCTGGCGGAAGAAGTCCTGGATCATCGGAGCGGCCTGCTCAAGGATGCCGATCCCTGCCGTGACATTGCAGAACAGGGCGATCCAGACGAGCCAGAACTGCCTGGTCTTGACCGCGTTCCGGGCCGAGACGTTGTCAGTGGTGACCAGCGAGGCGGCCTTGACCTTTGCGGGGTCGAAACCTGCCGGTTTCCATCCCTCGGCCGGGACCTTGATGGTGAACGCGCCGAACATCATGTAGGCCAGATAGACGACGGCGAGGGTCAGGAAGAGCTTGCCCACCGACTCACCACTGGCCACCCAGCCCTTGGCCCCGGAGTTGGGATCGTACATTTTCAGCAGGGCCGTGGAGACCGGGCTGGCGATCAAGGCGCCGCCGCCGAACCCCATGATCGCCATGCCGGTGGCCAGTCCGGGCCGGTCCGGGAACCATTTGATCAGGGTGGAGACCGGGGAAATGTAACCGATCCCCAGGCCAATGCCGCCAACGACGCCATAGCCGAGGTAGACGAGCCAGAGTTGGTGGCTGAAGATGCCCAGGGAGCCGATCAGGAAGCCGCTCGCCCAAAACGCGGCGGAGGTGAACATCGCCTTGCGGGGCCCGTTCTTGTCCACCCAGGTGCCCATGATGGCGGCCGAGAGGCCCAGCATCACGATCGCAACGGAGAAGATCACGCCGATCTCGGTTAGGCTCGCGCCGAAGTGCTTCACCAGCGCTGTCTTGTAGACGCTCGTCGCGTAGGCCTGGCCGATGCACAGGTGCACCGCGAGGGCTGCCGGGGGGACGAGCCACCGGTTAAATCCCGGCGGCGCGATGGTTCGTTCGCGGTCCAGCCAACCCATAAGTACTCCCCCTGCTCGTCAACGACATCGGTGTCCAGCACATTGCGGAAACGGCCCTCTGCCAGGGCCTCTGACCGAGCTTCCGGTAGAGGCCGTTGCCTCCGGCAATCATGGTGCAGATCGTCAGCAAACGTACTAGTTATGCGCCAAGCGGTAGGGAATCCGCGACGAACGGTAGGTGCGGTGCGGCAGCCGCGCCGGGCGCTACTTGCCCAGGCCGGCTTTCCGGAGCGCCTCGGCCATCGCGGTGTTGACCGGCGACGGCGTGGGGGACGGCTTCTGCGGTTGCCTGCCCGGCGTCCGCCGGTCGGGTGCCGGTTTCCCGGACGGCTGCCTTCCGGACGGTTGTTTCGACTGCTGGTTCGGCTGCTGTTTCGACGGCGCCTGTGACGCCGGCTGCCGCGGACGTTCCGGCCGCGAGTCCGCACGCCCGCCAGCGGCACGACCGCCAGCCGGGCGGTCTGCGGCAGCGCGGCCGCCCGCCGCACGACCGCCGGGGGCTGCCGGTGCGTCGTCGAGCCTGAGGGTGAGCGAGATGCGTTTGCGCTCCGGGTCCGCCTCCAGCACCTTGACCCGGACCACCTGCCCGGATTTGACCACCTCACGGGGGTCGGAGACAAAGCGGTTGGCCAGGGCCGACACGTGCACGAGCCCGTCCTGGTGCACCCCGACGTCGACGAACGCGCCGAACGCCGCCACGTTGGTCACGGTTCCCTCCAGCACCATGCCTGGCCGGAGGTCCGAGATCTTCTCGATGCCTTCAGAAAACGCTGCCGCCGCGAAGGCCGGACGCGGATCACGGCCCGGCTTCTCAAGCTCGGCGATGATGTCCCGCACGGTGGGCAGGCCGAAGGAGCCGTCCACGAAGTCCTGCGGGTTCAGCGCCGCGAAGCTTCCCGCAGCGGGCGCTTTACCGGCGGCCGCCTTGATTTTCCGGGCTACCGGGTAGGCCTCCGGGTGCACGCTGGAGGCGTCCAGCGGCTCCGCTCCCCCAGTTATCCGCAGGAAGCCGGCGCACTGCTCAAACGCCTTGGCGCCCAGCCGCGGGACCTTCTTGAGCTCGCTGCGCTTGGCGAAGGGCCCGTGCTCGTTCCGGTACGCCACAATGTTCTCGCTCAGCAGCGGCCCGACCCCGGCCACCCGGCTCAAGAGTGCGGGCGAGGCGGTGTTGACGTCCACGCCCACCGCGTTCACGCAGTCCTCGACCACGGCATCCAGGCTGCGGTCCAGCTTCGCGGCCGTGACGTCGTGCTGGTACTGCCCGACGCCGATCGATTTCGGCTCAATCTTCACCAGCTCCGCGAGCGGGTCCTGCAGCCGCCGGGCGATCGAGACGGCGCCGCGCAGGGACACGTCCATGCCGGGCAGCTCCGCCGCGGCGAGCGCCGACGCCGAATACACCGATGCCCCGGCCTCGGACACCACAATTTTCTGCAGCTTGTTTTCTGACCCGGAGGAGACCTGCTTGAGCAGTTCGGCGGCGAGCTTGTCCGTCTCCCTCGACGCGGTGCCGTTGCCGATCGCGACGAGTTGGACCCCGTGCTTCGTGGCGAGGCCCACGAGGGTCCGCAGCGCCTCGTCCCATTTCCGGGCCGGGGCGTGCGGGTAGACGGTGTCCGTCGCGACCACTTTGCCGGTGCCATCCACCACGGCGACCTTGACGCCGGTGCGCAGTCCCGGGTCCAGGCCCAAGGTGGCGCGGTTCCCGGCCGGTGCGGCCAGCAGCACATCGCGCAGGTTCGCGGCGAACACGCGCACGGCTTCATCCTCAGCGGCGGCGAACATGCGGCTCCGCAGGTCGGCCGTCAGCCGCGCCAGCACCCGTGAGCGCCAGGCCAGCTGCGCGGTCTGCAGCAGCCAGGCATCGGCGGGCCGGCCGCGGTCGGCGACCCCGAGGAACCTGGCCACGGCCGCTTCGTACCGGCCGCGCGCGGCGGTGAGGGCGGCGTCGTCGTTCGGATCAGCCTCGGCGAGATCCAGCTCCAGCGCGCCGTCCTTTTCTCCGCGCAACAGCGCCAGGACACGGTGCGAGGGCATGCCGGCCGGCTGCTGGGAGAACTCGAAGTAGTCCTTGAACTTCTGGCCCTCGGCTTCCTTTCCTTTCTTTACCCGGGACACCATCCGGCCCTGGGTCCACAGCCGTTCCCGGAGCGTGGCGGCCAGGTCCGCGTCCTGGGCGACGCGTTCCACCAGGATGGAGCGGGCACCGGCGAGCGCCGCGGCCGCGTCCCCGATCGAGTGTTCGGCGTTGAGGTACTTGGCCGCCTCGCGTTCCGGGTCCAGTTCGGGGCGCTTGAGCAGGGCGTCGGCGAGCGGCTCCAGCCCGGCTTCGCGGGCGATCTGCGCCTTGGTGCGCCGCTTGGTTTTGAACGGGAGGTAGATGTCCTCCAGCCGCGACTTCGTGTCCGCGGCGACGACTGCGGCCTGCAGTTCCGGGGTCAGCGCGCCCTGGGCGGCAATCGCCTCGAGGATACTCCGGCGCCGGTCCTCGAGCTCGCGCAGGTAACGCAGCCGCTCCTCCAGCTCGCGGAGCTGGGTATCGTCCAGGGTGCCGGTCGCTTCCTTCCGGTAGCGCGCGATGAAGGGCACGGTGGACCCGGCGTCGAGCAGATCCACGGCGGCCTTGACCTGCCACGGCAGGACGCCGAGCTCGCCCGCGATCTGGGCGGCGATGCCGGACTCCTGGGAATGCGGCATGCCGGTCTGTGCTGAGCCGGCCTTCGCGGAGGGGCCGGTCTTCGCGGAGGGGCCGGAGGCGGGCGGCCCGGAGGCGGGCAAGGCGGGTGAGGCGGGGCGCTGCGGGTGTTGGGTCACCAAACCATTTTGCCTTATCCCGGTCAGCGGCCGGGCTCGCCTGAAGGCGGAAAGGACTCTTGCACGTCCTGAACAACCTCGTTGCGGCGCAGGAACCACGGCTTGAACGGCGGATCAAAACGGGCGAATCGTGGCGGACCCACAGCCTTCAGCCCGGCAAGCTTCAGTGCCTCCTGGAGGCCTTCGTTTCGCCGTAGAAAGGCCGCCTCCGACCCGCTGCCCGAGAACCGAAGAGCGGCTGCCAAAGAACCCGGCAGGGTCCGGACTTTGACGTCGGGGTTGGCCGGGACCGGCGCCGTCTCCGCCGTCACCCCGGCGGGGAGCACGAAGGCGACGATGAAATCAGTGGGCTCTGCGCTTCCCGGGAGCGGTCCGCTTTGCAGTACCGGAGCGGTCATCGCCAGCTTTTGCGACGCCCCGGGTTCCTGGATCACCGGGGCCGTCATCGCCAGCTTTCGTTGCGCCGTGTTGCTGCCGCTGATGTAGTTGAACAGGGGCCGGAAGGCGGCATTCCCGGCGCGGTCGAAGGTCGCGTTGACCTCTATTTCCGCCACAGCGTAAGCAGGATAGCGGCGCAGCTCGAAGTGCGCGTAGCGCTGGACCAGCTCATACGGTTGTTGTTCCGTCATAATTCTCAGACCCTACGCCGGTCCTACGACAGGAACCACGGTACCTGGCCTCTTTACAGGTTCTTGGTTCCCAGTTCTTGGTTCCCGGTTCCTGGCTGGTGCTTGATTGTCAGAGGGCTTTGATAGCTTGAATAGCGGAGGTCAACAACAACGGGGGCACCAACAACGGGGGCGCAGTGTTTTTTCTTGAACCTGAGGTACCGGGCTCATCACCTGACCTGGTCTACTCCGCGAGCGACCTCGTGGTGGCTGCGAGTTGCGAGTATCAGCTGCTGCGGAAACTCGACGAGAAGCTGGGCCGGTCCCCCAGAGCCACATTCGAAGACGACGAGATGCTCAAGCATGCAGCGGTGCTGGGTGACCTCCACGAGCGCAAGGTCCTCGGCGGTTTCGTTGCGGAGTTCGGCCCCTGGGATCCGGCCACCGGGCACGGTGTGTACGACGTCGTCCCGGCTGAGTCCATGGACCGGGCCACGCTGGCGGCCAAGCACGCCGAGTCTATTGAGGCGCTGCGCGCGGGAGCCGACGTCGTCTTCCAGGCCGCCTTCTTCGACGGCCAGTTCCACGGCCGCTCCGACTTCCTCGTGCGGCAGTCCGACGGCAGTTACGCCGTGTTTGACACCAAGCTCGCCCGCCACGCGAAGGTGACGGCCTTGCTCCAGCTGGCCGCTTACGGCGACCAGCTGCTGAAGGCCGGAATCCCGGTGGACCCGGCGGTGACACTCGTCCTTGGCTCGACGGTGCGGCTGTCCGGCGGTGGATTCGACTACGTGCGAAGCCACCACAAACTCTCCGAGATCCTGCCGGTCTTCCGCGAGCGCCGCGAGCGTTTCCTCGCGCTGACCGCCGCACACCTCGCACAGCCGGGAACAGTTGGCTGGGGCACGCCCGGGCTCACCGCCTGTGGCCGCTGCGATTACTGCCAGGAGCAAGTCAAAGCCACCGACGATCTCCTCCTCGTGGCCCGGATGAACTCCGTGCAGCGCAAGAACTTCCACGAACGTGGGATTCGTTCAGTCACTGACCTGGCGCAAGCGACCCTCACCAAGCCCACACCTGCGCTCCTGCGCCTGCAGGAACAGGCGCGGATGCAGAGCGGCGTTGGCCCTGCCGACGGAGAAGTCTGCTACCGCAAGGACGGCGAAGAGCACACCATCCGCTACGGCGTCCTACCCGGGAACACGTTGGCCGAGCTGCCCCCACCGAGCCGGGGCGATATTTTCTTCGACTTCGAGGGCGATCCGCTGTGGCAGGACCGCGCCACGGGAGTGTGGGGGCTCGAGTACCTGTTCGGCGTGATCGAGGCGCCCACCGAGCCCGGCAGTCCGGGGATTTTCCGGCCATTCTGGGCCCACAGCCGGGAGGCGGAGAAGCAGGCGTTCCTGGATTTCCTTGACTATGTCGAGAAACGCCGGCGGGATTTTCCGGACATGCACGTCTACCACTACGCACCGTATGAAAAAACGGCGCTTCGTAAACTCTCGGTGATGCACGTTGCCGGGGAGGACATCGTGGACGAGTGGCTCCGCGAAGGCCTGCTGGTGGACCTGTACCAAGCGGTCCGGAACAGCATCAGGATCTCCGAAAACTCCTACAGCATCAAGAAGCTGGAGCCGCTCTACATGGGGGCGAACCTTCGAACTGGCGACGTGAAGGACGCCGGCGCCTCCGTGATTGCCTATGCTCGGTTCTGCGACGCGAGGGACAATGAGCGGCCCGACGAAGCGGCCACGATCCTCGCCGGGATCTCCGACTACAACGAATACGACTGCCTGTCCACGCTGGAGCTCCGGAACTGGCTGCTCGGGCTGGCCCAGGAACGCCGGCTGGAGCCGCACGGCGCCGGGGCGGGCACCGCCGGGTCCGGCTCCGTGCGGACTGGCGCCGCGTCCGGCGCGGAGGCGGGCCCAGAGGCCGGCCCCGACGACGGCGGCTCGGCAGGAGCCGATGCCGCCCTTGCCCCGGCTGAGCTGGCACTGATGGAATTTGCTGAGCCCGGCAGCGGCTTGTCCGAGGACGACCGTAAGGCCGTCGCCATGCTGGCCGCGGCCGTGAGCTACCACCGCCGGGAGCGCAAGTCGTTCTGGTGGGCGCACTTCGACCGGTGTGAGCACGGTCCGGACACCCACGAACGGGACCGGAACGTTTTCCTCGTCGAATCCGCGGAGATCCTCGACGACTGGCAACAGGCGGGGACCAAGCTTCCGGAGCGGCGCGTCAAGCTGTCAGGGTCCGTGAGTCCCGGGTCGGACCTCCGCGAGGGCAGCAAATGGTTCCGCATGTACGAGCTGCCTCTTCCCGCCGGGCTGGAGGGTACCGGCAAGAACGGAACCGGACGGAGCGGATGGTTCGGCACGGAGGTCCTGGAGCTGGGGCATGAGGACGGCAAGGACACCGTCATCATCAGGGACCGGCTGCACCGGAAGATACCTCCCTACAATGACCTCCCCATTGCGCTGACAGAAGACCAACCCCTCGCCACCAAGAGCCTCGAGCAAGCACTGGCAGCCCTCGCTGACACGGTGGTCGCCGGCCTGGGTTCCGGCTCCCTGCCCCGCCATCCCGCGCTTGACCTCGTCCGGCGTCAGCCGCCGAGGCTGGCCGCCGGAGCTTCACTGCCGCAGCCTGGTGCCGGACCGGACCGCTTCATCGAAGCCATCACGGCCGCGGTGCTGGCCCTTGACCACTCCTACCTGGCAGTGCAGGGTCCGCCCGGAACCGGCAAGACCCATGTGGGGTCCCACGTCATCGCCCGGCTCGTGGCCCGCGGCTGGAAAGTCGGCGTCGTCGGCCAGTCGCACGCGGTGGTGGAGAACCTGCTGAAGACCGCCGTCACGAAGGCCGGGGTCGACCCGGCGCTGGTGGCCAAAGACGTGAAGCACACCGACGCCCTGCCGTGGGCCCGGCGCACCGGCAAGGACGTTGCGGAGCTGCTGGGTGCGCCTGGAGGCGTCCTCGTCGGCGGCACGGCGTGGACCATGACCGGCGCCACCGTCCCGGCCGGTTCCCTGGATCTCCTGGTGATTGACGAGGCCGGCCAGTTCTCGCTGGCCAACACCCTTGCCGTGGCGCAGGCCAGCAGCCGGCTGCTCTTGCTCGGCGACCCGCAGCAGCTGCCTCAGGTCAGCCAAGGCAGGCACCCCGAGCCGGTCGACGAGTCGGCCCTGGGCTGGATTTCCGCAGGCCACGCCACGCTGCCGCCCGAGCTTGGCTACTTCTTGGCCGACTCATGGCGGATGAACTCAGAACTGTGCCTCGCCGTCTCGGAGTTATCCTACGAAGGCCGGTTGCGTTCCGCCCCGTCCGCGGATCTGCGCCGTCTGGAGGGTGTGCCCGCGGGGGTTGAGACGGTGATGGTGCCGCACAGCGGGAACACGACGTCGTCGCCCCAGGAGGCTGCCGAGGTCGTCGGGCAGGTGCGCCGCCATTTGGGCCTTTCCTGGCACACCGCAGACGGCGCCCGGCCCTTGGAGGCGTCCGACATTCTGGTGGTGGCTGCCTACAACGCCCAGGTCAATGTCATCCGTGATGCCCTGGACGCCGCGAATCTCTCCGGCGTGCGGGTGGGGACCGTGGATAAGTTCCAGGGCCAGGAGGCCGCCGTCGTGATTGTGTCCATGGCATGTTCTGCGGTGGCCGAGGCACCGCGGGGCATGGAGTTCCTGCTCTCGCGGAACCGGATCAATGTGGCGGTGTCCCGTGGCCAATGGCGTGCCGTGATCGTCCGCGCGCCCCAACTGACCAACTACCTCCCCGCCCACCCCGAGGGCCTGGAGCAGCTGGGCGGCTTCATCGGCCTGTGCCAAAGGTCAGTCAGCGGGTAGCTGAGGGACATGCTCATTTCTCGTGGCAACTATGCGGGACATGCTCATTTTTCGGTGGCCTCCGCGTGGGACAGGCTCATTCTTGGCCTCGGGCAACGGACATCAAGGCATCGTGCCCATCACTGGCGGTCAGGGCTGGACATGTCCCGCGGTGGCGGGGTCCGTCGCGGGGAGGCCTTCGGCCAGCACGAGCGCCTCATCGAGCACCGTGCCGAAATTCACCGGCTCGTGCGCGAACCGGCCCAGGAACAATCCGGAAACGCCCTCGAGGGTTGGCAGCAATCCCGGTTTGGCCGATCCGCCGTAAATGACCGGCAACCCTGGCACGCCGGCGAAAGTCAGCTGATCCCGGAGCCGCTGGACGACGTCGGACACGTAGGCGGCGGCCGCCGGCTCGGCCGCACCGATGGCCCAGACGGGTTCGTAGGCCACCACCAGGCGGCCGGCGAGGTCCCAGTCGCCGTCGACGGCCGACTCGATCTGGCGGAACACAAAGTCCGCCGCGGCCGCAGGCTGCCCGCCGTCGCGCTCCCCCACGCACAGCAGCGGGGTGAGCCCGGCGTCGCCCGCGGCCCGGACCTTGCGGGTGACCATGGCGTCGTCCTCGCCGAAGTGCCGCCGGCGTTCGGCGTGGCCGATCTCCACGAGCCGGACGCCGAGTTCCGCGAGCATGGACGGGGCTACTTCCCCGGTCCACGGCCCGGCCGCCCAGCCGCAGTTCTGCGCACCGAGCAGCAACGGCGAACCCGCCAGAAGCCGGGCCGCAGCGGGCAGGACAGGGAAGGACGGGATGACAAACGGGACCACCCGCCCGGCCTCGAGGGCCGGGCGGGTGTCCACTTCGTGCTGCAGCCGCTCCAGCCAGTCCAGGCTGTCCCGGTACCCGAGGTACATCTTGGTGCTGACCCCCACCAGGATGCTGGTGCTGGAGGTCTGGCTGCCGGGGCTTTGCTGCATGAGTTGGTGCTTTCTGCTGGATCCAGTTGATGGGCGCTGGGAGCCGGGGGCTGGGAGGCCTTTACTGCTCCAGCAGCTCGTCGGCCTTGTTCTTGAAGCGGCGGGTCGCGAACATCATGGCCGCTGCCAGGAACGGGAGCACGCCGAGGGCGTAGACGCCCATGGTCCCGGTCTCCGAGGCGGTGATCTGGTTGACCGAGGTGCGCAGGATGGGCGCGACGAAGCCGCCGAGGTTTCCGAGCGAGTTGATCAGGCCGATCCCCGCGGCCGCGGCCGTTCCGGTGAGGAACGCCGTCGGGTAGGACCACGCGATGGGGCCGATGGAGAGGAACGAGCACACGGCGAGGGTGATGAAGATGATGCCGAGCGCCGGAATGTGGTTGGCGCCGGCCCACGCGGAGCCGAAGATGCAGAGTCCGGTGGAGATGAACAGCCCGGTGCCCCAGACCCGGCGGCGGATCACCGTGTTGGCGGCCTTGCCGATGAAGTAGCAGGCGAAGATGCCGAAGAACCATGGGATGGCTGCCATCAGGCCGACGGCGATGCCCACCTTCTGGCCGGTCAGCTGGGCGACCTGCTGCGGCAGGTAGAAGGTGACGCCGTAGACGGCGATCTGCAGGCAGAAGTAGATGATGGTGAAGTACCAGACCTTGCCGTTCTTCATGGCGGCCAGGACACCGTGCGGGCCGGACTCTTCCTTGACGGTGTCCTCCAGCGCCATGACTTCCAGGAGCGCGTTCTTCTCGTCCTTGTCCAGGAACTTGGCGTCCTGCGGGCTGTTGATCAGGAAGAAATAGGCGGCGATGCCAGCGATGACGGCCAGCATGCCTTCGACGAAGAACATGACCTGCCAGCCTTGGACGCCGGGAACCTGATCGCCGATGTTGATCAGCCAGCCGGACAGCGGGGCGCCCAGCATCTGGGAGAACGGCTGGGCCAGGTAGAAGATGGCGAACATCTTGACGCGGACCTTGTTGGGGAACCACGCGGCCAGGAACATGATGACGCCGGGGAACAGCCCGGCCTCGGTGACGCCCAGCAGGAACCGCAGGATGATGAAGGACGTCTCACCCTGCACGAACGCGAAGCAGGCCGAGACGATGCCCCACGTGATGGCGATGCGGGCCAGCCATACCTTGGCACCGAACTTGGTCAGGAGCAGGTTGCTCGGGATCTCGAACAGGGCGTAGCCGATGAAGAAGATCCCGGCGCCCAGGGCGAAGGCGCCGGCGCTAATGCCCTTGTCGACGCCCAGGGCAGCTTCGGAGAAGCCGACGTTGGTGCGGTCCAGGAAGGCCACCACATACAGGATCACCAGCATGGGCATGAGCCGGCGTGAGGCCTTGGAGATGGCCGATTTAAGGACCGGTGTCTCCAGGAGGTCCCGGGTGGACGTAGTTGTTACGGACATAAAAACTCCTCGTCGAGCAATCAGTGGTGTAACTCAGGGGGTGAATCAGTTGCATGAAAGTGGCCGGATCCGGCCGGCCAAGGTAGGCCAAGACAGGCCGGGCCGGATCCGGCCGGAGAAAACTAGCGCGAAAAAACCATCATCAGTACGCCGGCCACGCAGGCCAGGATCCCGACCGCGAGGTAGATCTTCCGTCCCTTGCTCCAGGCTGCGAATCCGGACGCGGGGGTTTGGCTGTGTTGTGCCACGATGCTTCTTCCTTAGTGCATGTAGAGTCCGCCATCCACATTCAGCGTCTGGCCGGAGATGTAGCCGGCGTCCTCGCTGATGAGGAAGGCGATGGCTGCTGCGATGTCCCGGGTGGAGCCGACCCGGTTGACCACGAGGTCTTTGGTGAGTTCGTCCTTGCGTTCCTCGCTGAGGGTGCCGCCCATGATGTCGGTGTCGATGGGTCCGGGTGAGATGGCGTTGACCGTGATGTCGTATTCGCCCAGTTCACGGGCCGTGGCGCGGGTCAGGCCGATCACGCCGGCTTTCGCCACGGAGTACGGCGTCTTGGAGAAGGTGCCGCCGCCGCGCTGCGCGGAGACAGAGGAGATGTTCACGATGCGCCCGATCCTGTTCTTCACCATGGATTCTGCGACGCGGCGGGTGGCGTAGTGGACGCCGTTGAGGTTGATGTTCAGCACCCGGTCCCATTCGGCGGCGTCGAGTTCCAGGTAGGGCACCGGAGAGCTGACGCCGGCCACGTTGGCGAGCGCAACGATCTGCGGCAGTTCCGCCTCGATGGCGTCGATGGCCGCGCGGACCGAGCCTTCGTCGGAAACGTTGGCGCCGGCGCCGAAGGCCTTGACGCCGTGTTCGGCTGCCAGTTCCTTGGCCGCCGCCTTGCAGAGGGCGTCGTCGAGGTCGATGATGCCGATGTTCCAGCCCTGGGCCGCCAGGTAGCTGGCGGTGGCGCGGCCGATGCCGCGCTCGGACACGGCGCCGGTGATGATGGCGGTGCGTTCTGTGGGGAAAGTGCTCATGGGAAGGCTCCTGAAGTGAAAGAGGAAGGGGCGGAATCAGCTGATGGGGGCGGGGCCGAGCTCGTCGATGAGCTTCTGCATGGCCACGTACGCCTTGTTCCGGTAGGCGATCAGTTCCGGTGTGCGCTCCGCCGGGACGTTGAGGAAGCCCGCTCCGGTCTTGGTGCCCAGCTTTCCGGCCTCCACCAGGTCGGTGAGGATCTTCGGGGTGGCGAACCGTTCCGGGAAATCGGTCTGGAGGGACTTATAGCAGAAGTTGTAGACGTCCAGCCCGGCCATGTCGGCAATGGCGAAGGGCCCGAAGAACGGCAGCCGGAAGCCGAAGGTGGTGCGGACCAGGGTGTCGACGTCCTCCGCGGTCGCGATCTCCTGCTCCACCAGCTGGGCGGCCTCGTGGAACAGCGCGTACTGGAGCCGGTTGAGCACGAAGCCGGTGACGTCCTTGACGACGGCGGTCTGCTTGTTGGCGGCGTGCACGAGGTCGCGGACGGCGCCGACCGTGGCGGCCGACGTGCCGGCGTGAGGGATGATTTCGACGCCCGGGATGAACGGGGACGGGTTGGAGAAGTGCACGCCCAGGAAGCGTTCCGGGTTGGTGACCGGCCCGGAGAGGTCGGCGATGGAGATCGTGGACGTGTTGGACCCGATGATGGCGTCCGGGCGGGCGGCCGCGCTGATGCGGGCCAGCGTCTGGTGCTTGATCTCGATGACCTCGGGGACGGCTTCTTCGATGAAGTCGGCGTCCGCCACGGCCTGCTCGATGTCCTTGGCGGCCCAGAGGTTTTCCTTCAGGATGGCGGTGGCGCCTTCCGGGAAGAGCCCCGCGGCAACAAATTCGTCGGATTCGGCGAGGAGCCGCTCGTAGTTCTTCTGGGCCACTTCCGCGGACACATCCGCGAGCGCCACCCGGGCGCCGCCGAGTGCCAGGACCTGTGCGATCCCGCCGCCCATGTACCCGGAGCCGACGACGGCGATCTTGCGGGCGGCGTTGAGGGCGGCCGCGGTTGCTGTTGATTCGGTCATGTTCAGACTGCCTTCGTGTATTCGGGTTCGTACGAGCAGATGGCGTCCACCTTCGCGGCGGAGGAGGAGTTTTCGTCGAAGCGGTGGCTCAGCCATTCGCCCACGAGCTTCTTGGCCAGTTCCAGCCCGATGACGCGCTGCCCCAGCGTGAGCACCTGGGCGTTGTTGCTCAGGACGGACCGTTCCACCGAGTAGCTGTCGTGGGCCGTGACGGCACGGATGCCGGGGACCTTGTTGGCCGCGATCGCCACGCCCAGGCCGGTGCCACAGATCAGCAGCGCCCGGTCGGCGTCGCCGTCGGCGATCTTGCGGGCCGCGTCGACGGCGACGTGCGGATAGGCGGTGGAGTCGTCGGCGCCGACTCCCACGTCCTGGACGGACGCCACCCGGGGGTCGGCTTCGAGGAGCGCCTTCAGCGCGTTCTTGTATTCGACGCCGGCCTCATCGTTGCCGATGACCACGCGCCAGCCTGTTGCTGTGCTCATGCTTGTGCTCCTTGTTCCGCCGGCTCGGGGGTGCCGGGCCGGGATCCTGTGTCTGCGGTGTCGGTGTGGGTGGATATCCGGGTCGCGATGAGGGCGAAGGACACCGCGCCGGGGTCGGGGTGGCCGAGGCTCTTCTCGGCGAGCGGGCGGGCCCGGCCTTTGAGCGGCCGCAGCCCGGCCGTCCGGTCGGCGGCGGTGGTGGCGGCGGCCGCCGCCGCCGCGAGGGAACCGGCCACCGGTGTGCCGGCGTCGAACGCGGTGAGGAACGCGTCTTGGAACGGCAAGAGGGCGTCCACCATGGTCTTGTCCCCCGGCTCGGCCTTGCCGAGCGCGGTGATGGCGTCCACGAAGGCCGTGACCGCGGCGGCTGCGTCCTCGCCGCTGTAGCTGTCTTGGTTGCCCAGGGCCTGTCCGGCCGCGATGACCGCCGAGCCCCAAAGCGCACCCGAGGTGCCGCCGGCGCGTTCGCTCCAGGCCTCCCCCGCGGCGGTCAGGACCGACGACGGCGAGGCGCCGCCGTTGTTCGCGGCAGCCCGCTGGGCCGCGGTGACTGCCGCGTCCACGCCGCGGCGCATCCCGATCCCGTGGTCGCCGTCGCCGGCGATGGCATCGAGCCGGCCCAGTTCTTCCTCATGCTCGACTACCACGTCCCGCACCTGCCCGAGCAAGTCGGCGGCCAGTTGGCCGAGGGCTGCCGCCGCAGCGGTGGGCCGTTCGAGGTCGGCGGTCTCCTCGGCGTCCGGACCGGCGAGTTCGCGGCGGGCACGGGGTGCAAGGTTTCCCTTGCGGAACGCCGGGGTGTCGGCCGGGGCGGCCCAGTACTGCTCGAGTTCCTCGTCCAGCCACAGCAGGGTCAGGGACAGTCCGGACATGTCCAGGCTGGTGACGAGCTCGCCGCATTCGGGTTCGACGACGGTGAGCCCGGCTGCGGTGAGGAGCTTCTCGATCTTGCCGAAGAGCAGGAAAAGTTCGTCGTACTTGACCGTGCCGAGGCCGTTCACGATTGCGACCACGCGGGTGCCGACGTCGTCCGGCTTGTCGGCCAGGAGCCGGCTGACCAGGAGTTCGGCCAGTTCGGAGGCGGTGGGCATGGGGTGGTCGGAGATCCCCGGTTCGCCGTGGATGCCCAGGCCCAGGGACATGTGCCCCGCGGGGACCGAGAACAGCGGGGCCTCCGCGCCGGGCAGGGTGCAGCCGTCGAAGGCCACGCCGAGGGACCGGGTGCGGTAGTTGGTCCGGATGGCCAGCCGTTCGACGTCGTCCAGGCTCAGTCCCGCCTCTGCGGCGGCGCCGGCGATCTTGAAGACTGTCAGGTCCCCGGCGATGCCGCGGCGCTTCTCAATTTGCTCCAGCGGGGCGCTGGCGATGTCGTCGGTGACCAGGACGGTACGGGTTTCGATGCCTTCGGCGTTGAGGCGCAGCTGGGCCTGCCCGAAGTGCAGGACATCGCCGGCGTAGTTGCCGTAGCTCAGCAGCACGCCGCCGCCGGCGTTGGCAGCCTTGGCCACGCGGTAGACCTGGCCGGCCGCGGGCGAGGCGAACATGTTGCCGCAGGCTGAGGCGGTGGCCAGGCCGGGCCCGACGAGTCCGGCGAAGGCCGGGTAATGCCCGGAACCGCCGCCGACCACTAGGGCCACCTGCCCGGAGGGGACTTCGGTGGAGCGGACGACGCCGCCGTCGACGCGGGCCACGTAGCCGCGGTTGGCCGCAACGAAGCCGTCCAGTGCCTCATCCGCGAAATCAGCGGGATTGTCGAAGATCTGGGTCATGGTTCCTCATTGAATCCGTGTTGGAGAACTAATGCTGTGGGTAGAGAGCTGGGGTGGTGCGGCCGCCCCCCCAAGTGGCTTGACGGCCGCACCACGCGCCGGTGTCGGCGCCCGTTCAGCGCCTGGTCAGGCGCTGAGTTCAGAAGCTGGCTTCAGACGCCGAGGTCAGACGCTGGCGAGTGCCGTGGCTGCCGGCAGCTGCCGGCCCTGGGCCACCTGGCTGGTGCCGAGGGTGTAGCCGTCGGTCTTCGGCAGGACCTGGCGGCGGAGGTAGTCCTGGTTGCTGGCCGTGACGCTGAGGCCGTCGCCGCCGTAGTGCTCGGTGCACAGGATGCCCTGGAAGCCGACGGAGAGCGCGGTCTTGAACGCCTCGCGGTAGTTGATGAGGCCGCTTTCCATCGGGGCCGGCATCGCGACGTAGGCGTCCCGGGCGACGTCCTCGTCGCGGATGTAGTTCTTCATGTGCCAGTAGTTGGAGTACGGGAGGGTCTTGGCGACCATCTCGCGCCAGTCCTCGATCGGGCGGTGCAGCCGGATGAGGTTGCCGATGTCAGGGTTGATGCCGACGTTGGCCAGGCCGATGTCCTGGACCAGCTGAACGGAGGAATCCGCGGTGCCGAGGTAGGTGTCCTCGTACATTTCGAGCGAGAGCAGGACGCCGACCTCGGCGGCGTGCTGGCCAAGTTCGCGCAGGCGGCTTACAGCTTTGCCCCACGTTTCCTTGTCCCCCACCGGGTCCTTGTACCCTTCGACGGTCCAGAACCAGAGCTGCTTCTGCTGCTCGGCGGTGATGGCCTGGTGCAGTCCGAACGAGACGACCTCGCAGCCCAGCTCGGCGGCGGCGTCGATGGTGCGGTGGCTGTACGCCAGGTTGGCTTCCCAGTTGCCTTCCTCGATCACGCTGCGGCGGATGGCTGAGATGACGGGGACGCCGATGCCGACGTTGTCCGCGGTCTGCTTGAACTCGGCAAGCCGCGCGGAGCTCAGGTCGCCGGGGCGGACCCAGCTGTCCGTGAGGTCGGCATTGGCAAAGCCGGAGTCCTTGACCTCGGTGAGGACCTCGGCCCAGGCGGAGGCGTCGGCGTCGTTGATGTGGTTGCCCTGCGCGTCGGTCCCCGCGAACTGCAGGAGCGCTGCGGTGATGGGCCAGTTTTCGGCTGTATAGGCCATGGGTTCACTCCTTCGTGGAATCCTGTTTCCTATAGGATTTACTATCGAAAGGATGTTGTCAAGGTCACATTGGGGCATATCGGCAACAATCGAAGATCCTATAGAGGATGACCTCGTGTGTGAAGGGGGCCGTGAAAGTGCCTGGCGGGTTAGTCTGCCGGGGCGTCGGCGATGGCCCGGCCGCGGACCTTGCGCACGTGGTCGGCCATGGCGGCTTCGGCCCTCTGCGCGTCACCCGAGGTCAAGGCATCCAGGACAGCTTGGTGTTCGGCGATCGCGTGATCGGCGTCGGTGATGCCCACTCCCCCGAACAGGCGGAAGCGCTGAATCTGTCCGCCGAGGGCGGCGTAGGCGGCCACCATGAACTGGTTGCCCGTCTGCTCCGCGATCAACCGGTGGAACCGCTCGTCTGCCTCGAGGTAGCCGCGGAACTCGGCAAAGGAGGGCCCGCGCGGGGCGTCCTTGAGATCGGCGACCGCCTGCGCCAGTTCCTTGAGGTGGCTTGGCGTGAGCCGGGAACATGCCAGACGCGCATTCACGGGCTCGATTGCGAGCCGGGCCTCCATGAGTTCGGCGAAGTCCTCCTGGGTGAATACCGGGGCGACCCGGTAGCCCTTGAGCGCGACGCGGCGAACCATGCCGGTGTGTTCGAGCCTGGCAAGTGCTTCCCGGACCGGTGTGGGCGAAACGTCGAGTTCCCGGGCGGTCCCATCGATGCTTACCGCTGCCCCGGGTTCCAGCCGCCCGTCCATCAACGACTCCAGAAGTTCCTCGTAGACGTGGTCCGCCAGGACCTGCCGGCTGACGGGGCGGCCCGCGGGGCGGCCCTCAGAGCCGCTGCCGGTGGAAGCTAGTTGCATGTTCAGATCCTATAGGACTAGGCGTGGCGAGGCCCCTCCGGGACATGCTCAATTGCCGCCACCACCGCTGGACATGCCCCTCGCTCCGCGTCATGGGGCCGGGGGGGACGTGCCCATTCCCTGCGCCAGGCAAGGGACATGTCCAGTGGCCAAGTCGTCGAAGGAACATGTCCCGGTGGCCCGAAATGCATGACGGGACATGCTCACCCGCACACTCCAGCGAGGGACATGTCCAGCCTTAGCCCCAACCAACGAGGGACATGCTCATTGTTAAATGCGATCAGTGGGCAGAATGGCATTCTGCCCACTGATCGTTGCTGCGGCTGAGCATGTCCAGCCAAGCGTGCGCTGCGCTGCGACTCGGCACCGCCGGAGTCACCGCGCCGGACTTGGCCCTAGTTCTGGTAGGCCGGGTAGTCGGTGTAGCCCTCGGCGCCGTCGGCGTAGAACGTGGAGGCGTCTGGCTCGTTGACCGGCAGGCCTTCGCGCCAGCGCCGGGCGAGGTCCGGGTTCGCGATGGCCGGGCGTCCGACGACGACGGCGTCCGCGTGCCCGTCGGCAACCAGCGAAATGGCCTCATCCCGGGTGGTGATGACGCCGAATCCGGTATTGACGAGGAAGGCGCCGTTGAAGCGTGACCGCAGGTCCTGGACCAGTTCGCCGGTGGGATCCTTGTGCAGGATGCTCAGGTAGGCCAGGTTCAGCGGCGCAATGGCATCCACCAGCAGGCGGTACGTCTCGCGGACATCTGCAGCGTCCAGTTCTGTGACACCCTGGACGTTGTGCTCCGGCGAGATCCGGATGCCGACGCGTTCGGCGCCCACGGCCTCAACCACAGCCTTCACAACTTCGATCACGAAGCGCGCCCGGTTCTCGGGCGTGCCGCCGTAGATGTCGTCACGCTGGTTCGACGACGGCGCCAGGAATTCGTGCAGCAGGTACCCGTTGGCAGAGTGCAGCTCCACTCCGTCGAACCCTGCCTCGATCGCGTTCCGCGAGCCCTGGACAAATTCCTGCAGGACGCCGGGCAGTTCGTCGGTGGTCAGGGCGTGCGGCACGGGGTGCGCCTGCTTGCCCTTGGACGTGCGGGTCTCCGCCTCGACGGCGATGGCACTCGGCGCAACCACCTGGTGGCCGCCGGTGATGTCCTCATGCGAAACCCGGCCACCGTGCATGACCTGCGCGAAGATCCGGCCGCCTTCGGCGTGAACGGCGTCCGTGACCTTCTTCCAGCCGGCAATCTGCTCCGGGGTGACGATGCCGGGCTGGCCCGGGTACGAACGCCCGGCCGGGCTCGGGTAGGTGCCCTCGCTGACGATCAGGCCGAGTGAGGCTCGCTGGCGGTAGTGCTCAGCAACCAAGGGCCCCGGAATGCCTTCCTGGCCGGAACGGAGACGGGTCAGCGGCGCCATGACGAGTCGGTTGGGCAGTTCCAGCTCGCCGAGGGTCATCGGGGAAAACAGCATGCGCAATTCCTTTCGCAGTGAATGGGTTCACTGGCGGCAACTGCGAGGCGTCTGCAACTATTCCCGCATGAGACTCGGATCACTACGGGTGGACGATGATCTTCACCGCGGTGTCGTTGTGGTTGATCAGCGTGTCGAATCCCTTGTCCACCAAGTCGTCCAAGGCGATCCGCCCCGTGATGAAGGGTTTCAGGTCGACTTTTCCGTCCTGGACAAGCTTGATGGCGGCTTCGTGGTCCCCGCAGTAGGCGATGGTGCCGCGCAAGTCGATTTCCTTCAGCACCACTTTCTGCATGTCGACCGTGGCCGGGTGCCCCCAGATCGAGACGTTGACGACGACGCCGGCCGGCCTCACGACGTCGAGCATGGTGTCCAGCACCGCATTCACACCGGCACATTCAAACGCGGCATCGGCCCCCGCACCGTTGGTCAGTTCCAGCACGCGCGCCTTGACGTCCTCCGCACTCGGATCGAGCACGTGATCCGCGACCCCGGACGAAGCCGCCTTGTCTTTGCGGGCGGCCGACAGCTCGGTGACGATCGTGGTGACGCCGATGCCTTTGAGGACCGCGGCGGTCAGCAGGCCGATGGGTCCGGCACCCCCGACGACGGCGACGTCCCCGGCTTTGACGCCGCTCCGGCCGACGGCGTGATACGCCACCGCAAGGGGTTCGATCAGTGCGGCCTCGTCCAGGGGGATGTCCCCGACAGGGTGCACCCACCGGGTGTCTACGACGATCTTCTCGCTCAAGCCGCCACCGCCGCCCGCCAGGCCGATGAAGCCCAACTTGGTGCACAGGTTGTAGTGGCCGCTGAGGCAGGGACCGCATTCATTGCAGACGTAGTACGGCTCCACGACGACGTTGTCTCCGACTGCCAGACCGCTGACACCTTCCCCCAGTTCCTCGACGGTGCCGGAGAACTCGTGGCCGAGGGTAACCGGGGCGGCCTCGTGGGTGAGCCCGTGGGGGTGGCCGGGCGGCGGGGTGAAAATGGGTCCCTCCAGGAATTCATGGAGGTCGGTGCCGCAGATACCGCACCAGGCCACGGCGATCTTCACCGTTCCCGGACGCAGCTCCGGCTCTTGAATGTCTTCGATCCGGAGATCCTCGCGGGCGTGGAATCGTGCTGCTTTCATGGTGTTTCACCTTCGCAGTCCAGGACCGTGGATGCGCCCGGTCAGGCGCATCCACGGAACAAAAGTTGGATTTTCACAGCGGGGCCGTAGTCCCAGTCTGGTGGCCGTGCCTGAGATTGTCACGACCCACGTAAGTCAGCGCGTGCGGTCAGCGCGAGTGATGCGTGGGCTGCAGCTCGAAGACCGGCGTCGGCAGTCCTTCCATCCTTGCCTTGAGCTGCAGGGCAAGATAGTTCGAATAGTGGCGGCTCTGGTGCAGATTGCCGCCATGGATCCACAGGTTCTCCACGTTGGTGGGCTTCCACATGTTGCGCAGTTCCCCCTCCCACGGCCCCGGATCCTTGGGCGTATCCGATCCGAACCCCCAGCATTTGCCGACGGCGTCCGCCACCTCGGGCGAGACCAGATCAGCCAGCCAGCCGTTCATCGACCCGTAGCCGGTGGCGTAAATAATGACGTCGGCATCCAGCTCCGTTCCGTCGGCCATCACGACGGAGTTGCCGGTGATCTTGCTGACCTGGCCATTGGCCAGCTTGACCCGGCCGTCGATGATCAGCTGCGAGGCGCCGACGTCGATGTAGTAGCCGGAGCCGCGCCTCAGGTACTTCAGGAACAGGCCGGAGCCGTCAACGCCGAAGTCCAGGTCAAAGCCGGCAGCCTCGAGCTGGGAGTAGAACTCCGCGTCCCGGCGGGCCATCTCCGCGTAAACCGGGATCTGGGCTTCGGGCAGAATCCGGTACGGCAAGGAGGCAAACAGCAGGTCGGCTTTCTCCGTGGTGACGCCGTTGGCCAGCGCCTCTTCGGAGTAGAGCCCGCCGAGAGCCAGGTCCATGAGGGATTCGCTGCGGGCAATATGCGTCGAGGACCGCTGGACCATGGTGACGTCCGCGCCGTGTTCCCAGAGGTCGGCGCAGATATCGTGGGCCGAATTGTTGGAGCCGATGACCACGGCTTTCTTGCCGGTCCAGTCGCCACCGCCCGGGTGTTTGGACGAGTGGTACTGCTCCCCCAGGAAGGACTCGGCGCCGTCGAACGTGGGGACGCTCGGGTACCCCGATACACCCAGGGCGAAGACGAGCTGCTTCGGGCGCAGGGTGACCGGTTCGCCGTCGCGCATCACCTCCACCACCCACTCCTGGGATGTTTCGTCGAAGCGGGCGTTGGTGCACTCGGTCTTGGACCAGTAGTTCAGTTCCATGATCCGTGTGTAGTTTTCCAGCCAGTCGCCGATCTTGTCCTTGGCCGCGAAAACCGGCCAGTCGTCGGGGAACTTCATGTAGGGCAGGTGGTCGTACCAGACCGGATCGTGCAGGTGGAGGGACTTGTAGCGGTTGCGCCAGGAGTCGCCCGCGCGCTCGTTCTTTTCGATGATGATGGTGGGCACTCCGAGCCTGCGCAGCCGCGCGCCCAGCCCGATTCCGCCCTGGCCGCCGCCGATGATGACGGTGTAGGGCTGGTCTTCGTAGCCGAGCCTCGCCTCCTGCTCCTCCTTCTGTTCCAGCCAGGATTTGCGGCCTTTGGTGATCTCGTGGGCGACCCCCTTGTCCCGGTTGGGGCCCTTCTTTTCCTCAAAGCCCTTCAGTTCCTGCATGGTGGTGAGCAGGGTCCAGCATTTGCCGTTCCGGAGGCGCAGATGGGCGTAGCCCCGGGCCTGGGCGGTCTCGAAGTTCACCCAGGCCTCGGCATTGGCGGCGTCCCCGGTGGCGTCCTCGGCGAGGGTCCAGTTGCTGGGCTGCACTTCGTCCAGCGTCGCCTCAAGCATGCGCCGGATGTCCTCTTTGCCCTCCAGCGTCTTGAGGTTCCAGGTGAAGGAGACGAAGTCGCGCCAGTACGAGTCGTCGTCGAAAAGTTCCAGTGCGGCGTCCGTGTTGTGGCTGCGCAGTGCCTCATCGAACTGCGCCAACCACGCCCCGACGACGCCGTTTGGTGTCTCTGGCATGATTCCTCTTTCCATTGCTGACAGGGGGCCGCTCCCGTTGCGTGGCGCGTAGACCATGCAGTGACCCGCATCACAAGTAAAAGTCACAGGGGGTTACAATCGGGTTACACGGAGCTCTCAAGCTGTCGGCGGGTGCAGGTTGCCCGACGGCGGCGGGGACCCAGCCGGGTGCGACGATTCGAGGGCGAGTTGAGAGAATGAGCATGCGGCAGGGCAACGGCCCCATCACGCATCCCTCGGACCTCAGGTTTTCCGCGCCGGCGGAGTATGCCCGGATACTCCGGGCGGCGCACGAGACCACGATTTCGGGCACTCCGGATCCGCACCTCTCGCCGTCGCTTATCAAGTCCTGGCAGCGTTCCCTGGCGCTGGGCATCAATCCGGACCAGCACCGGCCTTTACACCGGCATGAAGTCTCCGAGGCGCGGTCCCTCAGCGCCGGCCATCGGCTGGCCGCGGTGATGCCTGCGCTGTCACAGCTTCTGGCCGATGAGACCGTGACCGGACGCCATCTGCTGATCGTGACCGACCACGAGGGCGAAGTGCTGTGGCGTGTCGGCAGCAAGCAGGCCTTGCGGCTCGCGGACTCGCTGGAGTTCGTGGAGGGCGCCGACTGGTCCGAATCGGGGGTGGGCACCAACGCCATCAGCGAGGCCTTGGTGACCGGTGCCCCGGCCCAACTCTTCTCGGCCGAGCACCTCGTGCGGACACACCATGACTGGGCGTGCACCGCATCTCCCATTCGCGACCCTTCTACCGGCGACATCGTCGGCGTCCTGGACGTCTCCGGCCCGTTCGAATCGGTCACGCCGGACAGCCTGCGGCTGGTGCGTTGCGGAGTGCGGCTCGCAGAGGAGCTGCTGAAATCGGCCCCGTTACCCGACGGCGGCGTCGGGCGTTCGGGGCAGCGGGCACCGGGTGGCGAGCGGGCAGTGCGCGACGGCGGCGCCCGACCCCAGCTCATGCTGCGGCTCTTGGGGGAGGCGCCATCCGCGGCGGTCGACGGCGGCATCAGCCGCCCGCTGACAGTGCGCCGCGCCGAAATCCTGGCCCTGTTGGCCTCGCGTGATCAGGGCTGGAGTGCCGAAGAGTTGGCGTCCGAGATCCATGGCGATGCGGGCACCGGTGCGGCGATCCGGACCGAGATGCACCGGATCCGCGCCATTCTGGGCGACGTCCTGGAAGCGAACCCCTACCGATTCTCTTCAACCCTCAACGTCATGACAGACACTTCCGTTGTGGCCGGTCATCTGCGGGACGGTCGGGTTGCCGAGGCGTTCGCGGCGTACCCGGCAAAACTGCTCACCCGTTCGGTCAATCTGGCGATCGGGTTCTTGCGCGACGAGCTCAACACAGCCGTGGGGGCGTCCGTCCGGTCAAGCGGTGATGCCCGGCTGATGCTGCAGTGGTGCACGAGCGACATGGGGTCCTTCGATACGGCGACTGCGGCTGCCGTGGCTGCGCTGCTGGGGCCGGATGATCCGCGTTGCCAGCTCGTGAATGCCCGGATGGAACGGGTGGACCGGGAATTGCGGGCCTAGCCACGGACTAGGGTGGCGGCGGGACAACCCCGGGGCAGCCTTGGCCTTGGGGATTCTGCAGGCACGTGTCTGCGTAGTTCCTGGTGATCGTCCGCCAGACACTGACGGTCTGCGGCGGCGAGCTGAATTGCCCTTGGCCGGGGATGGGCAGCGGCGGTCCGCCATTGACGGAGTAGGTTCCCTGGAAATGCGTCGTCAAAACCACCGGGAAGTCTCCGGTCTGGGCGTAAACGTGACTCGTCAGGGTCTTCTCGCCCCAGCGATCCTGCGGAAGCGGGCCGCCGGCCGCCGTTTGCGGGCCGAGCGAGGTGCCGTCGCCATAGCTCCAGGAGTACTGGACCGGCTTAGCGGTGACG
Organism: Arthrobacter sp. 49Tsu3.1M3; assembly: GCF_900168135.1. Lineage (NCBI taxonomy): Bacteria > Bacillati > Actinomycetota > Actinomycetes > Micrococcales > Micrococcaceae > Arthrobacter > Arthrobacter sp. 49Tsu3.1M3. The sequence goes on along the minus strand of NZ_FUZD01000002.1, from coordinate 447,715 downwards.
TGGACGGCCTGGGCGAGGATCGTGATGTCGAACTGCTGATCTGCGGCGCTGGCGAAAAAATTGGTCTCGGCGCCCCGGAGCGTATTCGGGCTGGGTTGGGCCGTAGACAGTCCCGCAGTTATCGGAAGCCGCTGAAACTCCCTCTGGATCATTGCGGCAATTCTTGGCAGCAAGTCCGCCGGCCGGGGATCGAAGAGGCACGTTGGGCCGGAGTGAAATGACCATGTCGGGTTCGGTACGCCAGCCGGCGCTTTCAGCCAGACAACGGGAATGCCGGCCTTTCCGTCTGGGCCGTTCGAACAGTCCACAGCGGCGGCGAGACAGTCGGCGTCAAAGTCGCCTCCGCCCAAATGGCACTGGAGCTCGTATTTGTACTGGAAGGGGTCCGCGAATGTAGCACCCGGTTGGAGGGCCACAAATTTGCCGGTGGCTGGATCCAGTCTCCAACCGCCGACATCAACCCCCTGGTTTCCGAATCCTGAATCAATGCCTCCCTCATCAGCAATCGCAACAAGGGGTAGCGATAGGGAGCCCGCACAGATTAGCGCGCCGGCGAGCAACCTAAAAATTCTATGCCTGGGTGGAAACACTGACGCGCTCATCGGAGCGGATGGAGAGCGGTAATTTGCCACGCGCCATTCTTGAACGCCGCCAGCATTACGTTGCCTGTATCTGATGGCGGCGTCGGTTTCCGGAATTCCGATCCGCCAGGGTCGAAATACGTGATCTTCGTCTGCTGAACCTGGACAGCAATCTGATACTGACCGTCGGCCTGGGATTCAAAGGTCGTGCTAAGTGAAGGCGTCTCAATATGGCCACCGACCAGCCATCGGCCCTCCGCATAATTTGTCTTCAATGAACGCGTGATGTTTGAGCAGAACTCGCACCCAGTCGAGGTCACGGATTCCAACCCTGACGATGTGCCAGTCTCGTACGCGAAATTGAGTTCTTTGAACCAGTACCGCGCAAACGCCTCCAGGCCTTCCTTTGTCTCCGCCTTCGCAGCTTCCGGCAACTCGGGCACTGGCACGTTCTGCGCCTTGCCGGTCGCATCGGCGGGCTTGTAGCTGGCAGTAGGTGTGGGAGTTGCACTCGGGGTGACCGGCTCTGAAGGACTCTGCGAAGCAGGAGGCGGAGATCCTGGAGGCTGCGTTCCACCCCCACTGCACGCTGTGACCGACATCAGGGAGATCGCCACCCAAGCGACCGCGCAGGCTCGCCAGGGACCGGAAAGCGATGTGCGAGATGTCATGGTCAGCTACTCCCCCGATAGAAAATCAAGACGATTGAAGCCAATTTGTGGCTTAAGGGTAACTGAGATCACATTTTGCCGGTCAAAATTATCCACAGGCAGCATCTGCCCGCCCCGCATACCGGCAGACCCCCGGCAGAACACCCCGGCGGTCCTTTGCCAGTCCTTTAGCCCCTAGCCAGCGACGGCCTGATTCAGAACAATGAACCCATGATGTTCGAACACGAAGACGGCAATCCGATCCTCAAACTGGACGACGACCAAGCCTGGACATTGATTGAGGGCACAAAGCACGGCAGGCTCGTGGTCACCGTGGCCGGAGAACCCGACATCTTCCCCGTGAACTACGCGGCAAGCGGCAGGAAACTATTCCTCCGCACAGCCCCAGGAAACAAACTGGCCGAGCTCACCATCAACTCGAAGGTGCTCTTCGAAACGGACGGGATCCTGTCCGACGAAGCATGGTCAGTGGTCCTGCGCGGCACTGCGCGCGTGCTCGACCAATCGGCGGATATCGCCGAGGCCGAGGCCCTGGGGCTGAAACCGTGGGTTCCAACGTTGAAGGACTTCTACGTGGAAATTACGCCGTCGTCGCTCAGCGGACGCCACTTCCAGTTCGGCGAACACCCGGAGCGGGAAATCTAACGCCCGACGGCGGCTACCGGCCCGCAGTTCCCTGGTCCGCCTCCAGCACGCCGCTCCGCCCCCGGTCTACCTCAGACCCGCGCCCCGCGGCTGCTGCCCGGCACAGGGCCTTGCACCCGCCCTAGACTTAAACGATGGCGGACAAGCTGACTCCGGAGCGGCGCAGCTGGAACATGTCCAGGATCCGGGGCAAGAACACTAAGCCGGAAATGCTGGTCCGCAGGCTGCTGCACGCGAAGGGATACCGCTACCGGCTGCACGGCACCGCGGGCGGCGGCAAACTCCCGGGCAACCCCGATCTCGTCTTCGCCGGCCGCCGCAAAGTCATCTTCGTCAACGGCTGTTTCTGGCATTTCCACGACTGCCGGGTGGGCCAGCACGCACCCCAGGCAAACGCCGAGTTCTGGGAAACCAAACGCACGCGCACCCGGAACCGCGACGCCGCCCAGCGGCTTCAGCTCGAACTCGATGGCTGGGAAGTCCTCACCGTGTGGGAATGCGAGCTGAAGGACCGATCGGCGTTGGAGCTCCGCCTCGATGCCTTCCTCCAGGGCCCTCCCCTCCACAGTCCTTTCCTCCACAGCCCGGCCCGGGACGAGCCCTCCTGAGGACCTTCGCTGAGCAGCAACGCCCCGCGTGTCGCGCGGCCCACCTCCAGTGCAGGCTGAACGACCTCAGCTAATATTCGACTCCGGGGGCGATAGGCATTATTCGGTCAGTACCAACGCGTACTGCAAACACGGGAGAGCGCACGATGCCGCACTTGCTGATGTCCAACGACCAGCCCGAAACGGCTGTTGCGCCAACAGATTCCAGTCCCACAGATTACAGCCCCGCAGATTCAGACCCCACGGTTCTGCCGTTCCGTCGCCTCGGCCACACAAGGCTCCGCGGCCTCCGGCTCCGCCCGTTCCGCGGAGCGAACCCGGATCTGGAGCCGCTGCGCCGGCAGGCGGCCTCGATCATTGATGAGGTTCTGGCTGGCACCAACCCGGAAGAAGCTGACGTGCGGGAGAAACTCCAGTGGCACGTCGCCAACAACCCGGGCCAGCCGGAAAAGGCACTCCTGGAACATTTGCGGACAGTGGCCGACCAGCAGGAATCCGCCTAGCCGGCGGACCGGTCGATACTGGCCTGCCGGAGCACCTCGCCCCAGGACTGCTGGGCAAGATCTGCGACCGCGGCCAGGATTTCCGACGGCGGCAGCGACAGATCCAGCGGGAACTCGACAATGTCGATGTCGGTATTGAGAATTCGGCGCAGCTTGATTTCCCCGGCTCCCGGGTAAACGATCCACGCCGTCGGCACGCGCAAGGATGTGCAGTAGGCCAGCATCCGGTAGTGGTCGCCCGAAATGGACGCGCCGACGTCGGCCGCGGCCTTGTACTTGGCGTCGTACACCATCACGGGCCGGCCGCCGAGGAAGTGGACGGCACCGGGCTGCACCACAATGCGGTCCGAGTCTCGGACGGCCTCGTTTAGCAGGGCGTTGTAGCGCAACCGCATTTCTCCGGGGTAGGCGGCCATGGCTTCGCGCAGGGCTGTTCCCACGAAGTCCTCGAACACCTTTGCCATGTCCACCACGAACGACGCTGACTGCTGCTTGCCGTCGCCAGCCTCCGCCGACGCGTTCCGCAGGATCAGTTCGGCGAGCCGGAGAGCGGCGTGGTAGCGGGTGTTCATCCGGCTGGGCCGCCACTGCGGCAGCGGCGCGCCGGACTGAAGGCGCGTCACGGCGTCGAGCTTTCCCTTGAGCTGGCGCAGGCGGCTCAAGACTTCCGGCCGTACCCGCGGCACCTGGGACATCCGTTCCAGTGCGGCGCGCAGAATCCGGTTCTCCGCGATGTCCTCGGTGAACTCGTCATAGGAGACTTCCAGCGGCACCAGCATGCCGGGCCGGCGGGAGATCTGGTCCGACATCCGGATCCGGCCCTTGACGGTCCGGAGGGATTCTTCCACCATGAGATACCCCTGCAGTACGCCGCGGCTCAGCGCCCGGTCCGCGAGCTGCGCCAGGGATTCGGCCAGGGCGCTCCAAAGGTCGGTATGCTCCACCGCGGCGACAGATTCGTCCCGGAACCCTTGGTCCCCCGCGTAGCCGAGCAGGAACAGCAAACGGCTCAGCCCGAGCCGACCCTTTGGGCGCACCTCCAGCTGCACGGCGGGAGTGCGCACCGAGCCGACGGTCCCCACAGGTTCGACCCGGTACAGACCCATGCCCATCGGCGAGGCCTTCGCCAGGCCGCTGGCGTTGACGTAGGCGGCAGTGTCCGGATCAAGCCGCTCCACGACGCCGACGGAGAGTTCGTCGAGGACAATGTGCCGGCAGGCCTCCGCCGCGCCGCCGCGTCCGGATGAACCCCGACCTGATGAACCGCGACCTGATGAAACGCGCCCGGCCGGGCCGGCTCCGGATGACGCCCGTCGGTCCGAGGCCGTGCCGTCCGACGAACTGCGGTCAGCTCCGCGGTCCGAGGCATTGCGGTCCAGCGCTACGGCGTCCCCGGCCAGCCTAGGCATGCGCCAGGCGGCCCAGGAGTTGTTCCAGTCCGAACCGTTCCTCGAGCTGGGCACGGTTGAGCTGCCCGTGATAGTGCTCCTCCAGCAACGGCATGAGCTCGTATTTCCAGATTCTGCTCAGGCCCTTGGGCGTCTGCGCGGACTTCTTCATGAAGTAGGAAGGCCCGATCATGAGGTCGCGGTCCCATTCGTCGATCGCGTCGTTCAAAGCGTCAAGCAGCAGGGCCGGCGTCGTGTCCAGGTCCCGGGCCTGGAGGAAGCGCAGCAGCGAGCCCTTCACGGGTTCCGTCTTCGGGTGCAGCTCGATGAAGGAGAAGCGCCGCCGGATGGCCGCGTCCATCATCGCGATGGAGCGGTCCGCGGTGTTCATGGTGCCGATGATGTAAAGGTTGTCCGGCAGGGTGAACGGCTCGTTGGGGCTGTACTGCAGGTAGATGCGGTCGTCGCGGTATTCGAGCAGGAAGTACAGCTCACCGAACACCTTGGCGAGGTTGGCCCGGTTCATCTCGTCGATGATCAGGAAGTACGGTTTGCTCTCGTTCCCGGGCTTGGCCGCTTCCTCGGCGAGCCGGCGCAGCGGTCCCGCCACGAGCTTGAAGGACACCTGTCCCTCGTCCGTCTTGTCCGGGCGGAAGCCCTCGAAGAAATCCTCGTAGGCGTACGACGGGTGGAACTGGACCAGTTTGACCCGCTCGTCCGTAGTGTCGCCGGCGAGCTCGGCGGCGAGGTGTTTGGCGAGGTACGTCTTGCCGGTTCCGGGCGGACCGTAGAGCACCAGCTGCCGGTTCTCCTCAAGGAGTTCGGCGATTTCCTGCAGTGGCTCCAGGTCCATGTGCAGGGAGGCGGCGAACTCAGGCGTCAGCGGCCGGAACCCGTCACAAGCCGGTTCGACGGCGGCATCCGGCGCGGCGCCGTCGCCGTCCTCGGCTTCCGCTTCAGCCGGCAGGAGCGCCTCGAGCGCCTGGATCACGCGGGTGATGTCCACGATGTTGCCGGAAGTAGTCAGCTGGCGCTGCACGTGGCGGGGCAGGCCGGTGGCGTCGTGCTCCTCATCGAACCAGCGGACCTTGCGGCGGAGCTGGCGGTTGTCTTTGGCATGTTCCGGTTCGCCGAGGACCACGCCGATCCGGACCTTGCCCGAGCTCTGGTAGAGCGCAAGGTCACCGGGCTTCATGACGGTCAGGAAGGCGAAGACTGCGGTCTTGGTGTCCTCACGCTCCACGTAGCCGAGGTGCTTGTAGTCCTCGTCAACGGCGTTCTGGACCAGCCCCGCGGTGACGCCGGGGTCCAGGAGGCGGAGGTGTTCGACGTCGAGCGTCACCGCTTCCTCGTCCCGCCACTCCCCCAGCAGCTCGGCGTTGTCGTGGTGGGTGCGCAGGAGCCAGGCGCGGCGGCCGGGATCGCCGACCTTCCGCCACTGGCTCACCAGCTGGCGTGAGTACCAGTCGATCCGCTGCCCGGCCTGCTGGTCCAGGTGCAGGCGGATCCGGTGGATGTCCGCCGAAATGTCCTCGTCGCTGTCCCCCTTGGCCCCGCCCACGAGGGAAGCGAAAGCGTCGCGAATCTCCTGCCGTTCGACATCGGCCACCACGGGTTCGAAATAGCTGGGCCAGACCAGGAACTCAATACTGCGGCGGATGGCCGGCTGGTCATCCGGGGTCCCGGCGACTAGCCGGTGGAAGGCCAGCGGATCCTTGACCGCGGCCTGCACGACATGGGCCGGCCGCTGTGCGACGTGCTGCACGAAGCGGCAGAGCCATTTCAGGTGGTCCCAGATGGTCCAGTTGAATTCCGCGGTGCGGTCCCGGATTACACCGTGGTCCGTCATGCCCGCGTAGAGCTCGTCGGGGAGCTCCAGCGCAGGCTCCAGCCAGGATGCCGCCTCGGCGACGCGGGCCCGCTTGACCTTCAGCGACTTGACCTCGTGGGCCAGCGGCAGGGACTGGAGGAAGAGCAGTTCCACGGCCAGTTGCTTCGCACCGCGGGTGGCGTCTTCCAGGTTCTGGCGCAGGTTGGTCATCATCGGCGCCTTGGGATCCGGAACGCCCCGTTCGAGGCGTTCCAGCAACTCCGCGGCAGCCGGGACGGACCACGTTTTGGTGCGGCCGTCCAAGGGGGACGCCTTCCCGAGCAACCCCGGGCCCAGCACAAACCACGCCGCGTCTTCAATCTCCTTGGAGATACCGAGGGCGCGGTGCAGGGCAGGCTTCTTGGTTGGGGTCATACGTTCAATTTACAGGCTTAAACTGAACGCGCCCATTTAACGCCGCCCCAAAACTACCGGCCAGTAGATTAGGGACGGGCGGGCAGCAGACCCGATTTCGCGCCGGGCCGGCGCTTCACGCCGAAGGTGAAATACGAGGCCGGACCGATGAAATTCACCAGCGTGGCAAGCCGCCACATGGCCTTGCTGCCGCGGATCTGCGCAGCCGGGCGTCGGCTGATGTCCGTCTGGGCCGCGACCAGCAGCGAGAGTTGGACGATGGCAGCGGAGATGGTGCCGAACCGTGCCATCGGCGAGAGTTCGTTCCACTTTTTCTTGCGCGTGTGCTTCTTGTGCATGTTCTGGCCCATGTTCACAACGACCACGCCTCCTTATGCGTCGGGATTGTTCATTCTAGGAGCCGGGCCGAGCACCGGGATAGAGGCTATGGGACCGGATGGGCACGGGTGTAGGGGGCCAGCCGGTCCTTCTGCTCCGGCGTCAGCCGCAGCACCCTGCCGGTTGCCTCGTCCACGAAGGCAAGATGGCTCGTGGCCCGGACGCAGTCCTCCCGCGTGACGGGATCCTGCACCAGGTAGTGGATGTCGAAGCTGGCGCCCTTGACCGCCCCGATCCACAACTGGACGACGGCGGGCACGTTCCTGTACTCAAGGGTCCTGACGTACCTGATCTTGTGCTCGACCACGAGCGCCAGCGTCCCTTCCGGAATTTCATTGAAGAGCGGCACCAGCGGTTCGGTTCCCGGCAGCCCGGGACCCCGGGGCGGCCCGAACGCCGCGATCCGTGCTTCTTCGAGGATCCGGACAATCTGGACGTTGTTGATGTGCCCGTAGGCATCCATGTCGCTCCAGCGCATCGGCACCCCCACCTCAAGGCGCCGGGGCTCCGTGGCTGTGTTTTCCCCAGCGGGGCCGTTCCCGGCGGCTGTGCCTGCCCCGGCGGGGCCTGCGGCGCTCAGCTGCGCACCGCCGTCGCGTCCTCCGCGGAATCCGCCACGGCAGAGTCTGCGTCCTCACCGGCGAACTGGGACATGTACAGCCGGTAGTACGCGCCCTGCAGGGCCAGCAGCTGGGTGTGCCGCCCCTGCTCGACGATCTGCCCGTCCTCCATGACAAGGATGGTGTCCGCGTCCCGGATGGTGGAGAGGCGGTGGGCGATGACGAAGCTGGTGCGTTCCGTCCGCAGTGCCGCCATGGCCTTCTGGACCAGGGCTTCGGTGCGGGTATCGACGGAGCTCGTGGCCTCGTCCAGGATCAGCAGCGACGGGTTCGCCACAAAGGCCCGGGCGATGGTGATCAGCTGCTTTTCGCCGGCACTGACGTTGTTGCCCTCTTCGTCGATCACCGTGTTGTAGCCGTCCGGCAGCGCCCGGACGAAGCGGTCCACGAACGTGGCCTTGGCCGCCGCCATGATCTGCTCTTCGGTGGCGTCCAGCTTGCCGTAGCGGATGTTCTCGTAGATGGTTCCGCCGAACAGCCAGGCGTCCTGCAGCACCATGCCGACCTTGGAGCGCAGCTCCGAACGGCTCAGCCGGGTGATGTCCACACCGTCCAGGGTGATGCTGCCGGAGTTGAGCTCGTAGAAGCGCATCACGAGGTTGACGAGGGTGGTCTTGCCCGCCCCGGTCGGTCCCACGATCGCCACTGTGTGTCCGGGCTCGGCCGTGAAGGACAGGTCCTCGATCAGCGGCTTGTCCGGCGTGTAGCTGAAGGTGACGTGCTTGAACTCGACGTGCCCGTCGGTCTTCGCCGGGAGGTGCTCGGTGGCGGTCTCGGCGTCCTGTTCGTCGGCGTCGAGGAATTCAAAGACCCGCTCGGCGGAGGCGACACCGGACTGCAGCATGTTGGCCATGCCGGCCATCTGGCCCAGCGGCTGGGTGAATTCGCGGGAGTACTGGATGAACGCCGTGGCGTCGCCCAGGCTCATGCTGCCCGAGGCCACGCGCAGCCCGCCGACGACGGCGATCCCGACATAGCTGAGGTAGGAGACAAACTGCATGACCGGCATGATCATGCCGGAGACGAACTGGGCTCCGAAGCTGGCCTTGTAGAGTTCCTCGTTGCGCTCGTCGAAGCGGGCCAGCATGTCGGCGTCGCGGCCGAACACGCGGACGAGGTCGTGGCCGGAGAACGATTCTTCGATCTGGCCGTTGAGCTCGCCGGTGTTCTTCCACTGGGCGGCGAAGAGTTTCTGGCTGCGGGCGCCGATGATGCCGGCGGCCACGCCGGAGAGCGGCAGGGCGACGAGCGCGATCAGGGCCAGCTGCCAGGACACGATGAACATCATGATCACGATCCCGATGACCGTCAGGGCCGAGTTCACGAGCTGGGCGAAGGCCTGCTGGAGCGCCTGCTGGATGTTGTCGACGTCGTTCGTGACGCGGGAGAGGATGTCGCCGCGCTGGCGGGTATCGAAGTAGTTCAGCGGCAGCTTGTTGAGCTTCTTCTCGGTGTCGTCGCGCAGCGTGCGGACTACGCGCATGACCAGCACGTTGAGGACATAGCCCTGGAGCCACAGGAAGATGTTGGCGACGAAGTACATCACCAGCACCACGCTGATGAGGAACGCGAGCTTCTGGAAATCGATGCCGGCGCCCGGCACGACGTCCATCTTGGCGAGCATGTCGGCGAAGTTGTCCTGGCCCTGGGAGCGCAGTCCTTCGATGAACTGCTCTTTGGTGGCCCCGGCCGGGAGTTGCTTGCCGACCACTCCGGCGAAGATCACGTCCATCGCCTGGCCCAGGATCCTCGGGGCGATGACGTTGAGGACGACGGCGACCGTCACCATGGCGAGCACGGCGATGATGCCGGCGCGCTCGGGTTTCAGCAGCCCCATGAGCCGTTTGGCCGAGGGCCAGAAGTGCTGGGCCTTCTTGGCCGGCACTGCGCCGAACATGCCGCCGTCGGCCTCGCCGGGGGTGTACTCCTCTTCGATGAAGTCATCGTCGAGGAGATCGGTTGCGTCTGTGTCGGCCGCGGCCGTGCCGGCTGCGGCGGGCGGCGTGGTGGAGACTTTCTCGTTGGTGCTCATGCCACTGCCTCTGCGCTCAGCTGGGATTCGACGATTTCCTGGTAGGTGCTGGAGCTTTCCAACAGTTCCTCATGTGTTCCGCGGTCCACGATCCTGCCGTTGTCCAGCACGAGGATCTGGTCCGCATCGGCGATGGTGGACACGCGCTGCCCGACGATGATCACCGTGGCATCGGCCGTCTTGGCCTTGAGCGCCCGGCGGAGCCTGGCATCGGTGGCGACGTCGAGGGCCGAGAACGAGTCGTCGAACAGGAAGACCTTGGGTTCGGTGACGAGCGCGCGGGCGATGCACAGCCGCTGCCGCTGGCCGCCGGAGACGTTGGTGCCGCCCTGGGCGATCCGCGCTGCGAGGCCGCCCTTCTTTTCGCGCACGAACTCCGCGGCCTGGGCGACCGTCAGGGCCTCCCACAGTTCCGAGTCCGTGGCCTCGGGCTTGCCGAAGCGCAGGTTGTGCTCAATGGTTCCGGAGAACAGGTAGGGCCGTTGCGGCACCATGGCCACGCGCTGCGTGATCTCGGCGCGGTCCAGCTGGGTGACGGGGACGCCGTCGAGCAGGACCTCGCCCGACTCGGCGTCGTAGAGCCGCGGGAGCAGGGCCAGCAGGCTGGACTTGCCGGCGCCGGTGGAGCCGATGATGGCCACGGTCTGTCCGGGCTCGGCTGTAAAGCTGATGTTGCTGAGCACGGGAGCCTCGGCGCCGGGGTAGGCGAAGGTCACGTTGCGGAATTCAACGCGGCCGGCCTTTGCCGCCGGCGCCACCGGGGTGAGCGCTTCGTGGATGGAGGGTTCGACGTCGAGCACCTCACCGATCCGGTCGGCGCAGACCGAGGCGCGGGGAATCATCATGGCCATGAAGGTGCCCATCATGACGGCCATGAGGATCTGCAGGAGGTACTGGAGGAAGGCGGTCAGGGAGCCGACCTGCATCTCGCCGGCATCGACGCGCTGGCCACCGAACCACAGCACGGCGGCCGTGGAGATGTGCAGGATCATGCCGATGGCGGGGAACATCAGCACAAACAGGGAACCGATCTTCAGCGAGACGTCGGTGAGGTCCTGGTTGGCCGAGCCGAAGCGCTCGGCCTCGTGGGGTTCGCGCACGAAGGCCCGGACCACGCGGATGCCGATGATCTGCTCGCGGAGGACACCGTTGAGCCGGTCGATCTTCTCCTGCATGGAACGGAAGAGCGGCATGAGCCGGACCACGAGGTAGCCCACCACGACCACGAGCAGGGGCACGGACACCCAGACGAGCCAGGACAGGTTAAGGTCCTCGCGCAGGGCCATGAAGATCCCGCCGATGCACATGATGGGTGTGGCCACCATGAAGTTCAGCGCCATGAGCATGAGCATCTGGACCTGCTGCACATCGTTGGTCCCCCGGGTGATCAGGGTGGGGGCGCCGAAGAGGTTGACGTCCCGCGCCGAGAAGCTGCTCACCTTGCGGAACACGCCGCGGCGCAGGTCCCGGCCGAACGCCATCGCCGCCTTCGAACCGAAGTAGACGCCGGCGATCGCGGTGGCCACCTGGATCAGCGCGACGCCGAGCATGACGCCGCCGGTGCGCCAGATGTAGTCCGTGTCGCCGCGGGAGACACCCTCGTCGATGATCTGGGCATTGAGGCTGGGGAGGTACAGAGCCGCGATGGTCGAGGCCAGCTGGAAGACGACCACAGCCGCGATGTATGGCAGATACGGCTTGGAATAGCGCCGCATGAGGGTAACGAGCATGCCCACGAGTCCTTACGAAGACTGAATTATAGGGAGACCAAATTAGGGGGAAAGCAAAATACTGAAGTTTATTGGAAAGCTGATTGGAGACTAGCCCATGGGACCGACAGCCTTAGCCACCCAACTCTACGAAATCCCTCACCCGGGAGGAACCTCGGGGGCTGAATATCATCCAAACGGCGTACTTAAGCGGCTGCCGCGGTCTGCCCCGCAACCGTCGTGCCGCACGAAGGCCCCGCAGCCGCCCCTTGGGCGGCGGCAGGGCCTCTGCGGTCCGGTTCTGCGAGCCGGCGCTACTCGGTGCGGTGCCGGCCGTGGGTGGCGATATAGTCGGCAGCCGCGCGCTGCATCTTGCGCTGCTTGGCCAGCTGCCGGCGCAGGGCCGTAAGCTCCTCGGCAACCCGGGCCTGTTCCGCGGCGATCGCACGCTGCTCGGCGGCCTGCTCGTGCACGGCGCGCAGGGCGTCCGCCAGCAGCAGCTGCTGCTCCGCGAGGAGCCGCTGGGTCTGGAGCATGACAGGTACCACGTCGGCGGCCTCGGGCCGGTCCTCGGCCACCAGGGTCCGGGTCCGCTGGCGGGCGGCATCGGGGAAGCGGGATTCGGCGCGGTCCCGGCTGAGCACCTCGATGAATTCCCGGTCCAGGTCAACGATGCCGGTTCCGGCGGACGGCGCTGCCCCGACGGCGTCGTTACCTGTGGTCCCGGTGTAACCCGTGTTCCCCAGAGACGGGGCCGTGGCACCGGCCATCGCGGCCATGCCGGCATCCGGGGCGTCCCCTGCGACTTCGGCGGGTTCCGGCCGGACGTCGACGGTGCGGCGCAGCGGGCGTTCCTTGATGAACAGGATGGCCACCAGCGCCACGAGGCCGACGACTGCGGAGATCAGGAAGACCTCGGCGATCGCGTCGCCGTAGGCGGCACGCATGATGTCGCGGATCGGTGCCGGCATGTCCTTGAGGTCCATGCTGGCCCCCGCGGATCCGGCGGGAACCTGGATGCCGGCCGAAGCCAGCCCCTCCACGACGAGCTCCTTGACCCGGTTGCCCAGCACGGCGCCGAGGACTGAGACGCCGATCGCACCGCCGACGGACCGGAAGAAGGCCACAGAGGCGCTGGCCGTGCCGATGTCCTTGGCCTGAACCGTGTTCTGGACGGCGAGGACGAGGTTCTGCATCAGCAGGCCCAGGCCGACGCCGAGGATGGCGGTGTAGATACCGGTCAGCCACAGGTCAGTGGTGTGGTCCATGCTGCCGGCCAGGCCCAGGCCGCCGATCAGCAAGATGGCGCCGGCCACGAGGTACCGCTTCCACTTGCCGGTACGGCTGATCAGCATGCCGGACGCGACCGACCCGATGAGGTTGCCGGCGATCATGGGCAGCGTGAGCAGCCCGGCCTCGGTGGGGGTGGCCCCACGTGCCACCTGGAAGTACTGGCCAAGGAAGGTCGAGGAGCCGAACATGCCCACGCCGACGGCCACCGAGGCGAGGATCGCGAGGGCGGTGGTCCGCTCAGAGATGATCTTGAGCGGGATGATCGGCTGGGCCACCCGGGACTCCACCAGCACCAGCAGGCCCAGGAGCAGGACGCCGCCGCCCACCATGGCGACCGTCTGCCAGGACCACCAGTCGTAGTAGTCGGGGTTGCCGGCGAAGGAGACCCAGATGAGCAGCAGGCTGACGCCGGAGGTCAACAGGATGGAGCCGAGCCAGTCGATCTTGGCGGGGCGCTTGACGTGCTGGATCTTCAGGGTGACCTGCAGCAGGATGAGCGCGACCACGGCGAGCGGGACGCAGACGAAGAAGGTCCAGCGCCACCCCAGCGGGCTGTCGACAATGAAGCCGCCGAGCAGCGGGCCGCCTGCCGTGCCCACGGCCATGACGCCGCCCATGTAGCCGGAGTACTTTCCGCGGTCGCGCGGCGGGATCATGGAGCCGATGATGGCCTGGGCCAGGGCGGTGAGGCCGCCCATGGCGATGCCCTGGATGACACGGGCGGTCAGCAGCAGCGGGATGGTCTCGGACAGGCCGGCCATAACGGAGCCCGCCACGAAGATCACGATGCTCAGCTGGACGAGGACCTTCTTGTTGAAGAGGTCCGCGAGCTTGCCCCAGATCGGGGTGGTTGCCGCGTTGGCCAGGAGCGCGGCGGTAATCACCCAGGCGAAGTCCGTCTGGGTGCCCTTGAGTTCGGACATGATGGTGGGCAGCGCGTTGGCGACGATCGTGCTGCTCAGGATGGCGGTGAAGAACGCCGCCAGCAGCCCGGTGAGGGCCTCCATGATCTGGCGGTGGGTCATCGCCACAGGTTCTGCGGCGGTCTGGGACGCGCGGGATGCCCCCTGTGGAACGTCCGACGGGGCCGGGGACGGCCCTGTGGCGGCGGCGTGGCTAGCCATATATCTACTCCTCAACAATTTCGGTCGTATTCGTGGGTCCGGCCGTCGTTGCCCGGGCTGAGGTCCTGAGGGACTCAGCAAGTTTTTCGAGGGTGCGCGCCGTCAGTTCGACGTCGTCCTGGCTCCAGTCCTGCAGCAGGTCCTGGATGGTGGCCGTCCGCTGGTCCTCGATGACACGCAGTTTCTCCGTGCCGGCGGCGGACAGGGCGATCAGTTGCGCGCGGCCGTCTTCCGGGTCCGGCCGGCGGACCACATAGCCGTGCTCTTCGAGGTCGGCGATGTGCCGGCTGAGGACCGGGGCGCTGACGCCGAGCCGCTCCGCAAGATGCGTGGCCCGGGATTCGCCCTCCCCCACAAAGCGCAGAACGCCCTGAAGGGCCACCCCGGTGTCCTGCCCGCGCAGGCTGGCGGCGGCAACGCAGCGGACCGCGCGCTGGAGATCGAAGATCTGGTAGACGAGTCTGGCTGCAGCATTGGATTCAACTGACATGATGGACACCCCTCTTTTGTTTGCCCCAGGCAACTATATACGAAAATGGTTACTTCGGGAAACTAACTCTCTCGTGGGAGGTGCCGCGCGGCCCGCAAGACCCTTAAATAGCAAACGCGGACCGGCCGGGTCTGCCCCTCGCGGTGAGGGGCAGACCCGGCCGGTCCGCGCTGTGCAGCAGTGCTGCTGGGGTGTTCTTCCGGCTACGTGGCCAGGTGGGTGGGGCCGAACATCTGGAGCAGGGTTTCGACGACGACGACGTTGGGGCCGTCCGCGGCGAAGCCCGCCTTCAGGGCGTCCCCGACGTCCTCCGGGGCCACCCGGACGGCCGGGACGCCGAAGGACTCTGCCAGCTTGACGAAGTCGGGGCGGGCGAGCTCGGTGGCCGTGGCCTTGCCGAAGGCGCCGACCATGTATTCGCGCAGGATGCCGTAGCCGCCGTCGTCCACAATGAGCCAGGTGACCGGGACGTTGTGCTGCTTGGCGGTGGCGAGCTCGGAGATGGAGTACATCGCCGAGCCGTCGCCGGAGACGGCCAGCACCCTGGCGTGTCCGGCAGCTGCGCCGGCGGAAGTGCCGGTGGTTTCGAGCCCAACGGCGCCGCCAATAGCCGCGGGGAAGCCGAAGCCCAGACCGCCGGCGCCCTGCGCGGAGTGGAACTGTCCGTCGCGGGCATCCCAGCAGCTCCAGCCCCAGTAGGCCGAGATGGTCATGTCCCAGAAGGTCTGCATGGCCGCGGGAACGGCCTCGCGGATGTCGGCCATGAACTTCAGTTCCTTGCCGAGGTCCTGGGATTCGAGCCGGGCCTTGACCTTGGCCAGGGTGTCCTTGACGAGCACCTCGGGAGCCGTGCCGTGCCAGTCGGCGCGTTCGCCGTGCGGTTCGGTCAGGGCGGCGTCGAGGGCGGCCAGGGCCTGGCCGGCGTCGGCCCGGATGCCCAGTCCCGGGCGGTTGGACTCCAGGACGCGGGGCTCGGCGTCGATCTGGATGATCCGGCCGCGCGGTTCAAAGGTGAAGTAGTTGGAGGTGACCTCGCCCAGGGAGGAGCCGATGACGATCAGCACGTCGGCGTCTTCGAGCACCTCCGTCATGTACTGGTCCTCGATCCAGGACTGCAGGGAGAGCTCATGGTTCCACGGGAACGCGCCGTTGCCGCCCGGGGTGCAGATCACCGGCGCCCGCAGCTTCTCCGCGATCGAGAGCAGCGACTTTTCGGCATGGCCGCGGCGGGTGCCGCCGCCGGCGATGATGGCGGGACGTTCCGCCGTCGAGAGCCATTTCACGGCTTCGCGGACCAGTTCCACGCGGGGCGGGTTGTCGGCCGCTTCGGCGAGGGCGTCCTCGACGGGAGGCACCATGATGGGGTCCAGCAGGACGTTCTGCGGGATTTCGAGCCACACGGGGCCCTGCGGCGAGGAGATCGCCTCGGTCCAGGCATCCTGGATGGCCGAGGGGATGCCGGAGGCGTGCTGGATCAGCCGCTGGGATTTGGTGACGTTCGCGGCCGAGGCCTTCTGGTCATCGAGCTGGTGCAGCATGCCCTTGCGCCGGGCACCAAGGCCCTCCAACGGGATCTGGCTGGCCACGACCACCATGGGAACGCCGGTGGCGTAGGCCTCCTGCAGCCCGGCCAGGGACGTCAGCGCGCCCGGGCCGGTGGACAGGAACAGCACGCCGACTTCGCCGGTGGCGCGGGAGTAGCCGTCGGCGGCGAATGCCGAGTTGTTTTCCACCCGGGAGGAGACGAAGTGCAGGTTCCCGCGGCCCATGGCGTCGAACAGGCCCAGGGCGTGCTGGCCCGGGATGCCGAAGACCGTCTTGGCGCCGAGCGCCTCGAGGGTCTCGACGACGAGGTCCCCGCCGTTGCGCACGCCGGTCATCGCGAAGCCACCGGCGAAGCCACCGAGGAACCGAAGCCGGCGGGGCGGTGGGAGTCCTGGCCGAGAGCCTGGGCAGCGTAGCCGTTCGGGGCGCCGAAGCGGTCCCCTTCGACGGCGCGGTCCGCCATCAGCGTCACGAGTTCGTAGGCGACGTGGCTTGCCGCCACACCGGTGATCTCGGCGTGGTCGTAGGCCGGGGCGACCTCGACGACGTCGGCACCGACGAGGTTCATGCCGCGGAACCCGCGGATGATTTCCAGCAGCTCGCGGCTCGTGATGCCGCCGGCTTCCGGCGTGCCGGTGCCCGGGGCGTGCGCGGGGTCAAGGACGTCGATGTCCACGGAAATATAGAGCGGTCGGTTGCCGATCCTGTCCCGGACCTTGGCGACCGTCTCCAGGACGCCCTGGTAGTAGACGTCGGCGGAGGTGACGATGCCGAAGCCGAAGCGGTGGTCGTCGTCGAGGTCCTTCTTGCCGTAGAGCGGACCGCGGGTGCCGATGTGGCTGATGGCCTCGGTGTCCAGGATGCCTTCCTCGACGGCGCGGCGGAAGGGTGTGCCGTGGGTGTACTCGGCGCCGAAGTAGGTGTCCCAGGTGTCCAGGTGCGCATCAAAGTGCAGCATGGCAATGGGGCCGCCGGCGCGCTCGGCGGCGGCGCGCAACAGCGGCAGGGCGATGGTGTGGTCGCCGCCGAGGGTGACGAGTTTGCTGCCGGACGCGGTCAGGTCCAGGGCGTTCTGCTGGATGGTTTCGATGGCGTCGTTGATGTTGAAGGGGTTGACCGCCATGTCGCCGGCGTCCGCAACCTGGATGTTCTCGAAGGGGCTGACGTCCCAAGCCGGGTTGTACGGCCGGAGCAGGCGGCTGGCCTCGCGGATATGGTTCGCCCCGAAGCGGGCACCGGGACGGTATGAGACGCCGGTGTCGAAGGGCACGCCGACCACCGTGACGTCTGCCTTGGCCACCTGGTCCAGGCGCGGCAGGCGGGCATATGTGGCAGCCCCGGCGTAGCGTGGGACGCGGGATGAATCGATGGGGCCAAGGTTGCCATTGGCCTCGATGCGCAGCTCTTCCAAAAGAAGCCTCTCCTTCGAGGATTGACCGACGGTTGTGACAGCCATCATACACTCGAAGTTTCGTATTGCGCATCATTTGTTTACCAGCCGCTTCAGGCGATGGCCGATGCACCCCGCTCCCCCGTGCGCACGCGGACGGCGTCGCGCACCTCGATAATCCAGATCTTGCCGTCGCCGAAGCGGCCAGTGCGCCCGCCCTCTTCAATGGCCGCCATGACGGCGCCGAGGGCGCCCTCGTCGACCAGGACTTCGAGCCGCACCTTGGGCAGCAGGTCCGAGCTGTATTCGGCGCCCCGGTACACCTCGGTATGGCCCCGCTGCCGGCCGAAGCCGCTGGCCTGGCTCACGGTCAGGCCGTTGACCCCGGCCCGCTCCAGCGCCGCGCTAACGGCCGCGACCCGTTCCGGCCGCACAATGGCCGTGACGAGTTTCATGACGACACCCTGCCGCGGACGGCTTCACCCTCGGCCTCGGCCCCGGTCTCGGCATGGGTCCCGGCCGGGGCTTCGGCCTGGGTCCCGGCGTGGGCCGCCGCATGGGCCTCGGCCGCATCAGTCCGGGCGTGCGGGTCACCGGGGTGGAAGCTGCCGCCGACCATGAGGAGTTCGTACGCCGTTTCGGCGTGCTCCGTCACATCGATGCCGGAGAGCTCGTCGGCCTCGGAAACGCGCATGCCGATGCTCTTATGGATCGCGAAGCCAATCAGCGTGGTCATGGCGGCGCTCCATGCCGTGACGATCAGGGCGGTGAGAATCTGTGGCCAGAACTGCGCCAGGCCGCCGCCGTAGAACAGGCCGCCGGCCGTCTTGGCGGACGGAAGCGCGAAGAATCCGAGGGCCAGAGTCCCCCACAGGCCGCCCACGAAGTGCACGGCCACGACGTCCAGGGAGTCGTCCAGTCCGATCTTGAACTTCAGCCCGACGGCGAGCGCGCAGACGGCTCCGGCGATCACGCCGATCAGGATGGCGCCGACGGGGTCGATGAATCCGCAGGCCGGGGTGACTGCCACGAGTCCCGCGACGGCTCCCGAGGCGGCACCGAGCGATGTGGCATGCCCGTCGCGCAGCCGCTCCACGAGCAGCCAGCCCAGCAGGGCGGCGCTAGTGGCAAGCAGCGTGTTGGTCCAGGCCAGGGCGGCCGTGGCGTCGGCGGCGAGTTCCGAGCCGGCGTTGAAGCCGAACCAGCCGAACCAGAGCAGGCCTGCGCCGAGCATCACGAACGGCAGGTTGTGCGGGCGGATGTTGGGGTCTTTCATGAAGCCGAGCCGCTTGCCCAGAACCACGGCAAGCATGAGTCCGGCAATGCCGGCATTCATGTGGACCACCGTGCCGCCGGCGAAGTCGAGGGCCGAGATCTTGCTGCCGATGATGCCGGTGGGTCCGAAAATGCCGCCGCCCCAGACCCAGTGCGCGATCGGCGCGTAAACGAGCGTGACCCAAAGGGCCGCAAAGAGGAGCCAGGGGCCGAACCTGACGCGCTCGGCCACCGCGCCGCTGATCAGCGCGACGGTGATGATGGCGAACGTGGCCTGGAAGCCGACGAAGATCATGTCCGGCAGGCCTGCCGCTTTGGAGCCGATGCTGGTGGTCAGCCCGCTCAGGCCGAAGTTGGTAAAGGGATCCCCGACGAAGCCGCCCAACGCATCCGGGCCGAAAGCCAGGCCATAGCCCCACAGGGCCCAGACGACGGCCACCACGCCCATGGCGCCGAAGCTCATCATCATGATGTTGAGGACGGATTTCATTCTGACGAGCCCGCCGTAGAAAAACGCAAGACCGGGGGTCATCAGGAGGACCAGGGCGGATGCCGTGAGCATCCACGCGGTCGATCCGGGGTCAAGGACCTGCGGATCCGTTGCCATTCCTACTGCAAGCACAGAGAACTTCATAGCGGGAGCCTTCCTCGAGTGCCGGCGCTCCGAGGGCGCCGATGCGGCGAGACCATGTGACGTTTGGGACTGACGGACGTCCCCCCGCAGTTGACGCTACTCACGGCGTGTTTCGGGAAGGCTTTCCCATTCTTGCGGGCACGTTACGTGCCGGCTCCGGGCATTAAATTGCGGTTTCCGGCAGATTGCCGGGATGTGACGTACATCTCACCACGGCCCGACGCGGGGTCAGCTGTACTTGAGGGTGAGCAGCAGGCGCTTGAGCTGGCTGTACTGCTCCGTGGTCATCCAGGCTTTAGCGGCGTCGACGGAGGCAAACGCCGGGCTGCCGAAGAGCACCTTGGCTTCCGCCCCGCCGTTGGCGAAGCTGACGTAGGCGGAGCCGGAGTCAGCGACCGCTGGCGCGAAGTCGCGTTGCTTGCGGACGCTCATGTGGAAATCCGACTGGTCGGCGAGGGAATCGAACGCGAAGCCGAAGGCCAACTGTTCGCCGTCCACATCTTTCAGCCCCGGCACCGGAGCAGTGTCCAGCACAGTGCGGGCCACCGGGCCGGAAGCGTTGCTGGCGCTGGTGCTGCTGGTGACGGAAGCCAGTTCGTTGCCGGTGGCGTCGGCGACGACTGCCTGCACCCCCCGCAGCTTGGCCGCGTTCCCGGGCGAGCCCACCAACCGGACGGACCAAACGCTTGGATAGGAGAAGGAGAGGTGCCCGTCGGGAAAGGTGAAGGTTTTCACGCCGGCCACCGCGCTGGCCGTGGCCGTGGGCGCGGCCGGGACGGGCGTAGCGGAGGCGCTCGGGGCGGGCGATGGCAGGGCCGAAGTGGCGGCGGAGGCGGTCGTGGCGGCCGCGCCGGATTCCTGCTGCGCCGGGGCCGCGGTTTCACGGGCGGGGCCGCTTGCCGTTTCGCCGGCCCGCTGGCCCCCAGCGGCGCACGCGCTCAGGCCAAGGGCGGCCGCGAGCGCGACGGCCAGGGCCAGGGACAGAAAGACGTTGTTGCGGTTCATGGATCCCCCAGTTGATGACGCGGACGGCTTCCGCACGTCCTGTTGTATCTGCGCATTGCGCCGTGTGGATACTTTTTGCGGTGGCTACTTTTGCGGTGACTGCGGTCCTGCCGTCAGCGGCTGGCGGCGGGTACCAGCACCCACAACACCTCGACGGTGTCGTCGGTGGGA
This sequence comes from Arthrobacter sp. 49Tsu3.1M3, assembly GCF_900168135.1. Taxonomy (NCBI): domain Bacteria; kingdom Bacillati; phylum Actinomycetota; class Actinomycetes; order Micrococcales; family Micrococcaceae; genus Arthrobacter; species Arthrobacter sp. 49Tsu3.1M3. The sequence continues at coordinate 427,408 of NZ_FUZD01000002.1, read as the reverse complement.
TTGACCCAGGTGTGGGGTTCCCGGCCGGGGAACGTAACAGTGTCGCCGGTGCTGAGCTCGAATTCCTCATTCGTGAGGATCAGGCGGATGCTCCCCTTGACCACATGCAGGACATCGACGTCGCAGTCCACGGCATAGAGTTCCGACTCGCCGCGCCCGCGCGGCTCGATCACGGCCTGGATGATCTGGACGCGGCGCTCGGAGCGTGCGGTCAGCAGCCGCTCGACGATGCCCTCGCCGCCGAGGGAGATCCGGGGCCCCTCATTCTGCTTCGTGAGGTGCGTTTCGGGGGCGGCAAAGAGGTCGCCGATTGAGATCGACAGAACCTGGCACAGCGTCACCAGGGAGGCTACCGAGGGCGACGTGAGGTCCCGCTCAACCCGGCTCAGGAAGCCCTTGGTGAGGCCGGTGGCGTCTGCGACCTGTTCGATGGTGAGCCGCTGGGACTGCCTGGCGGCGCGGATCCGCGAACCGATGGCAACGGGAACGTTGCTCGGTTCAACTGGTAGAGCCTTCATTTAGGAACCTTTCACGGCTGGCCGCTTGGCCCCATCATTGGAGCAATCCTAGCGGGAGCGGGCCTTCGTGACGCGGATGCGGCGGCGGCACGCGCTGCGCCTTGACTGTTACCGGGGTCACAACATACTCTTTTGGGCAACATGTGTTGCCTATTGGGCAATACCGGAGAGATTCCGATGGACATCCTCCTCCAACCAACTTCACGCAGCAGCAGCCTTGCCGAACACACTGTTGAGGCCCGGCAATGCGCAACCGCTGCCAACCAGCTCCGAGGAGCCCTTAATGGACGCAAGTTTCGTCAACATCGCAATCGTGGTGGTGTACCTGGCCGCCATGCTGGCGTTCGGCTGGTGGGGCAAGTCCCGCACCAAGAACAATAGCGACTTCCTGGTCGCCGGCCGCCGCCTCGGCCCGTTCCTCTACACCGGTACCATGGCCGCCGTTGTGCTTGGCGGCGCCTCCACCGTCGGCGGCGTGGGCCTGGGCTACAAGTTCGGCATCTCCGGCATGTGGCTCGTGGTCGCAATCGGGGCCGGCGTCCTGCTCCTGAGCCTGCTCTTCGCCCCCACCATCCAGAAGCTGAAGATCTACACGGTTTCCCAGATGCTGACCCTGCGCTACGGCACCAAGTCCACGCAGACCTCGGGCATCGTCATGCTCGCCTACACGCTGATGCTGTGCGCCACCTCCACCAGCGCGTACGCCACCATCTTCGTGGTGCTCTTCGGCTGGGACCGCGCCCTCGCCATCGCCGTCGGCGGCTCGATCGTGCTGGTCTACTCGACCATCGGTGGCATGTGGTCCATCACCCTGGCGGACCAGGTCCAGTTCGTCATCAAGACGGTCGGCATCTTCGTCCTGATGCTGCCGTTCACCCTCAACGCCGCCGGCGGACTCGACGGCATCCGTGCCCGCGTTGACGCCAGCTTCTTCCAGATTGACGGCATCGGCGTCCAGACGATCATCACGTACTTTGTGGTCTACACCCTCGGACTGCTGATCGGCCAGGACATCTGGCAGCGCGTCTTCACCGCCAAGACCCCGACAGTAGCCCGCTGGGGCGGCGCTACAGCCGGCGTCTACTGCATTCTCTACGGCGCGGCCGGCGCCCTGATCGGCCTCGGCGCCCGCGTCGCGCTGCCGGACATCGACGTCGCCAACCTCGGCAAGGACGTTGTCTACGCCGAGGTCGCCACGCAGATCCTGCCGATCGGCATCGGCGGCCTGGTGCTCGCCGCGGCCGTCGCCGCCATGATGTCCACCGCCTCGGGCGCACTCATCGCTGCCGCCACCGTGGCCCGCGCCGATGTGCTGCCGTTCGTCGCCAGCTGGTTCGGCAAGAACATCAACACCGCCGACACCGACAACCCGGAACACGACGTCAAGGCCAACCGCATGTGGGTCCTGGGGCTCGGCATCGTGGCGATCGTCATCGCCGTCATCACCAAGGACGTAGTCGCGGCGCTCACCATCGCCTACGACATCCTGGTCGGCGGCCTCCTTGTGGCCATTCTCGGCGGCCTGGTCTGGAAGCGCGGCACCGGTCACGCAGCGGCGGCCTCCATGGCCGTGGGCTCAGTCATTACCCTCGGCACCATGATCATCCTGGAGATCAACGCCGAGGTACCGCTGGACGGCATCTACGCCAACGAGCCGATCTACTTCGGCCTGGCGGCCTCCGCAGTCGTTTACATCGCGGTATCACTGCTGACCAAGCCGACAGATCCCGCGGTCATGAAAAACTGGAAGCGCCGGGTTGCCGGCGAGGCATCCGAGGACGAATCGATTACCGTTCCGGTGCACTAGGTTCCGCTGGTTTACTTTCCGCGTCTCAAGCCCGACGGCGGTGCCTCCCCTTCGCAGGGGAAGGTACCGCCGTCGGGCTTTAAGGCCTTTGGCCACTCATTCGTTCTCTTCGGGCGCAAGGAATTCTTCACCTTCCACGGGCACCACCGGCTTCTCGTCGCCCAGGAAGTCTTCCGCATCCAGGGGAACGAGCCGGTCGGCCTCTTCGAGAAGCTCTTCGTCCTCGGTCTCCGCGGCATCACTGACGGGCGCGTCCTCGGCGTAGTCGTACGCGGGATCGGACTCGAGTGACTCCCGGGCCGGCTGGATGGGATGTGATGCGGTGCTATCCATGATGCAACCTCCATGCGGCTTCGGTGGCGGCAGGGCCCCGGGGAGCCCGCCCTGGGTTTCATTCGAACACCGCGGACCCGGGCGGTCAAGGGCTCACAACTGCGGCCCGAAAGCGGTCGCGGGCGGCCCCGCCGGAGCGGGGCAGTTACGGCCGCCCTAAACTTTCCACTGAGGATTGCCAGCCGGAAAAGCGCGGAAATACGGGGTACTCTGGAGTCGCAATGGGGCCGGACCATGCCCGACCAAACCCAGGAGTTTTTCGTGTCTCAGCACACCGAATCGGACCGCAACGATTCTTCGCAGCACCACCCGACACAGCCCTCTTCGGTCCGCGACACGGACCCGCGTCCCGCATCGCCGCACGCCTCTGCTGCCCCCGAGGCGGTTTCCTCCACTGCCGCTCCCGTCAGCGCACCGAGCCCGTCGCCCGCAACAGACGCCGGCGCAGCGCCCAGCGCAGCGGACATCAAGCGCTGGCGCCAGTATCTCGCCGATGAACGTGCCGAGGCGGCCGTCTACCGGGACCTGGCGCAGAACCGCGCCGGGGAGGAGCGCGCCATCCTGCTGGCGCTGGCCGAGGCCGAGGGACGCCACGAAGCGCACTGGCTCCAGTTGCTGGGCGATCACGCCGGCAAGGACCGGCACGCCTCACTTCGGAGCCGCTTCCTGGGCTTCCTGGCCCGGCACTTCGGCTCGGTCTTCGTCCTGGCCCTGGCCCAGCGGGCGGAGAGCCGCTCCCCCTACGCCACCGAATCGTTCGCCACCCCGGCCATGGTCGCCGACGAGCAGATCCACGAAGAAGTGGTCCGCGGGCTGGCCACACGGGGCCGCAACCGGCTGGCCGGAACATTCCGCGCCGCCGTCTTCGGCGCCAATGACGGACTGGTCAGCAACCTGTCCCTGGTGATGGGCATGGCGGCCTCAGGCGTGGGCAGCCAGGTGGTGCTCCTCAGCGGCGTCGCCGGGCTGCTGGCCGGCGCACTGTCCATGGGGGCCGGCGAGTTTATTTCCGTGCGGTCGCAGCGGGAACTCCTCGCCGCGACCCGACCCACCCAGATCACGTTGGCGGCGGCGCCGCTGCTCGATATCGAGCACAACGAACTCCTACTCGTCTACCTGGCCCGCGGCATGTCCCGCGAGGCCGCCGAGCACCGCGTCGCGGAGCGGATGGGCCTGCTGGACTGCGACTGCGATCCCAGCCTGTCCCTGCGTCCGGAACTGCCCGAAAGCGAGGACCAGCATGAGGCGGTCGGCACCGCCTGGGGCGCGGCGGCGTCGAGCTTCTGCTTCTTCGCCTCCGGCGCGATCGTGCCCATCATTCCCTTCCTGCTGGGCATGACTGGACTCGCCGCACTGGTGGTCTCCGCTTCCCTCGTCGGCTTGGCGCTGCTGCTCACCGGCGGCGTCGTCGGCCTGCTCTCCGGCACCTCGCCCGCCACCCGCGGCCTGCGCCAGCTGGCCATCGGCATGGGCGCCGCCGGCGTGACGTACCTGCTGGGCATGGCCTTCGGCGCCGTGGTTGGCTAGTGGACGGCCCTGAATTTCGGGACCGCGGACCTCGGCACAGCCGGCCAGCCACCGCTCTGCGGATCATCAGGAACCTCGCCGCCGCTGCGTTGATCGCCGCCGGCGCCTTCCTCACCGCGGGCCTCGTCTACGGCGATCCCCGGTTCACGGGCCTCTTCGAGGTCTCCCGAGGAACGGGGAACAACGCCGGGCACAGCGCAGGCAGTGACCTGCAGGCACAGCCGCAGGCGGGCCAGAAATCCGGCCAGCCCGCCGTGCCGGCCGGCGAAGACCGGACGGACACTCCCCCGCCCGGGCTCGAGGAGCAGGACCACCCCCTCGGCACGGCCCGGAAACCGGAAGCCGCCAGCACCTCGTACAAGTTCCTCGCAACGAACGACGACGGCACTCCCGTGGGTTACTCGCCGTGCCGGCCGCTGCACTACGTCATCAATGCCGCCCTGGCCCCGCCGGGTGCCGAGCGGCTCGTGGACGACTCGATCCGGACGATCTCGGAGGCCACCGGAATCACCTTCATCAATGACGGCCCCACGTCCGAGGCCCCCTCACCCACACGTGCGCCCTACCAAAAGGATCGCTACGGGGACCGGTGGGCGCCGCTGCTGATCGCCTGGACCACCCCGGAGCAGGCACCGCAGCTCAAAGGCCCGGTGATCGGCACGGGCGGCAGCACACACTTCAGTTTCGGCGACGGCCCCAAGAGCTTCGTCACCGGCAGCCTGGAGCTCGATGCCCCGCAAATCGCGGAAGACCTGGACCGCGCCGAGGGAGCGGCCTATGCCACGGCCGTGATCCTGCACGAGCTCGGCCATGTGATGGGCCTGGAGCACGTCGATGACCCGGCCCAGCTGATGTACCCCGAGATCGGAGCCCCGGACGGGCTTGCCGCCGGTGACCTGAACGGACTCTACGAGCTCGGCCACGCCCAGTGCCGCAAGGATCTCTGACCCGCTAGCGCTCCAGCGCCTCAAGGGCTTCTTCGACCGTATCGACCAGGAAGATCCTTCCCTCCATCCGGCGCCCCGACGCCAGGCGCTGCAAGAGGGGCCAGGCCGGGAATCGCCGCAGCCAGTGCTCGTGCCCCACCAGGACCATGGGAGTGACGGTTTCCGGAGCGGCGTAGTAGTTCTCGCAGGCGTCCTGGAAGATCTCCTGGACCGTGCCGCCCGAACCCGGCAAAAAGACGATGCCGCCGTTGCACAGTTCAAGCAGGATGGCTTCCCGGATGGCATTCGCGAAGTATTTGGCCACATGGGTGGCGAAGAAGTTCGGTGGTTCATGACCGTAGAACCACGTGGGAATCCCCAGCGACGGCACACCCTCCGGGTGGCGTCGGGCGACCGCCGCGGCCGTCCGCGCCCAGGCGGCCACCGAAGGGCGGAAGGACGGCACCGCCGCGAGGTCGGCCAGGGCCCGCCGGAAGTCCGGCTCGGGGGCTTCGCTGAGGAAGGCGCCAAGATTCGCGGCCTCCATGGCGCCGGGGCCGCCGCCCGTGGCTACCACCCGGCCGCTGCGGGCCAGCAGCCGGCCCAGCAGCGCGGCTCCCTCAAAGACGGCGGTGCCGCGGCGGGCAATGTGCCCGCCCATGACCCCCACCATCGTGCGGCCGGCGCGAAGATAGGTGCCGGCCAGTTCGTCGAGGGCCACGCCGATCGAATGGTCATGCAGGGCGGCGGCCAGGGTCGCATCCAGCCGGCGGCGCTGCCCCGGCCGGATGCTCCACTGGTACACCCGCGCGTCGAGCGTGTCCTCGTAGGGTGAGGTGGCGATCCCGGCATAGAGTTCCTGCGGTGTGTACAGCTGCCCGCGGTAGGGGTTGAACGGCACGGCCGTGAGCCGGGGAAAGATGAGGGCGCCCCGGCCGCGCAGCAAATCCTCCACACCGTGGTCGAACCTGCAGCCCAGGAAGACCGCGCCCTGGGCGTCAAGCGCCTCCAGCTGTGCCCGCCGGCCCCGCAGGTCCAGCGACTGGACATGCCAGCCGTGCATGCTGCGGGCCCCCGCCGCGACCAGCTGGTCGAAACCGGCAAGGCTCTCGACCTCCAACGTGCGGGGGCTGGGGTGAAGGCTGCGGGCGGCGCTCATGGAGCCAGCCTAGACCGTGGCCAAGCTCCCCCGTTGCGCTGTCCCTCTTGGTGGCCATTCCGGGATCTTAAGGCCCAAAAGGCTGGCGCAACGGGGGTGCGTGCGGGTTAGGAGACCTGGAGGCCGCCGTTGATGTCATAGGTGGCCGCGGTGATGTAACCGGCGTCCGGGCCGAGCAGGAAGGCGATCAGGGCCGCCACTTCCTCGCGGCTGCCGACCCGACCCATCATGATGCCCTCAGACATCTGCGCCTTGCGTTCCTCGCTCAGGGTGCCGCCCATGATGTCGGTGTCGATGGGGCCGGGGGCGATGGCGTTGACAGTGACCCCGAACTCGCCCACCTCGCGGGCCAGGGCGCGGGTGAATCCGATGATCCCGGCCTTGGAGGCGCTGTAGGCGACCTTTGAGTAGGTGCCCCCGCCCCGCTGCGCCGAAATCGAGGAGATGCTCACGATCCGGCCGAGCTTGCGCTCGATCATCCCCTTGAGTACGCGCTGGGAGACGATGAAGGACCCGCGCATGTTGATGGCGAAGACCTTGTCCCATTCCTCGACCGTGGTGTCCATGAACGGCGTCGGGGAACTGATGCCGGCCAGGTTGGCCAGCGCGACGATCGGGGGCAGCGAGCCCTCGATCTCGGTGATGGCCTGGTCAACCGACGCGGCGTCGGAGACGTCCGCACCGACGCCGATGGCCTTGACCGCACGGTTGGAACCGATTTCGGCGGCAGCGGCGCTGGCGTCCTCGGCATTGATGTCCAGGATTGCGATCGACCAGCCCTCGCTGGCCAGGCGGTCGGCGGCGGCCCGGCCGATGCCGCGGGCTGACGCGGCTCCGGTCAGGACCACTGTGCGTTCAGTGGGGAACGGGGTAATTGATGTCATGACGAAGATTCCTTCAGGGGTTCGGATCAGGATACTTTGGCCGGGTCGACGGCGGCAGCCGCCGCGACCGCGGGGTCAAGGCCGGCGTCGCCTTCGGGGCGCCGGCGGGCGTAGAGGTAGGTGGCCACGGCGGTGATGCACAGGCACAGGGACAGGAACAGGAGCCCGCTCTGGTTGCTTCCGGTGGCGTCCTTGAGGAGGCCGACCGCGTACGGGGAGATGAAGCCGCCGAGGTTTCCGAGGGAGTTCACCAGGGCCAGCCCGGAAGCGGCAGCCGCACCGGTCAGTGCCGCGGAGGGCATCGAGAGGAAGGGGGCGATCGCCCCGTAGATCCCCATGGCGGAGAGCGTCAGGCCGACCATCGCGAGGAACGGGTTGACCGGCAGGAGGTAGCCGGCGGCCACGAGTCCGACGCCCGCGAGCACCATGCTGACCGAGGCGTGCCAGGCACGCTTGCCGGTCCGGTCCGCGCGCTTGCTCCAGAAGTAGACGAATACTGCGGCCACGGCATAGGGGATGAAGACGATGAAGCCGACCTCTGCCGTGGAGAACTTTCCGAGGGCCGCCACGATGGTTGGCATCCACAGACCCAGGCCGTAGATTCCGCACACCAGGCCGAAGTACAGGGCGGAGTAGACCAGGGTGCGCTTGTCCTTGAGCCCGGCCATGAAGTTGTGCTTGCCCGACTGGGACTTGGCAGCCAGTTCGGCGTCCATGGTGGCAGTGAGCCAGTTGCGCTCGTCGGCTTCGAGCCATTTCGCGTCCCGCGGACGGTCCGTCATGAGGATGGGCGTCAGCAGGCCGAGAGCGATCGCCGGGATGCCTTCGATGATGTAGAGCCACTGCCATCCCTGAAGGCCCATGACGCCGTCCATCTGCAGCAGGAGCCCGGATACCGGGGCGCCGAGCGCGTTGGAGACGGGCTGGGCAAGGATGAAGATGCCCAGCACGGTGACGCGCTGCGCGGCGGGGAACCACAGCGTCAGGTAGAACAGGATCGCCGGGAAGAACCCAGCCTCGGCGGCGCCGAGCAGGAACCGGACGATGTAGTACGTGGTTTCACCGTTCACCAGGCACATGGCGGTGGCGAAGATGCCCCACGTGATCAGGATGCGGGCCAGCCATTTCCGGGCGCCAAACCGGTACATGCCGGCGTTGCTGGGAACCTCCAGGAGGGCGTAGCCGAGGAAGAAGATGCCGGCGCCCAGACCGTAGGCAGCGGAGTTCAGGCCGATGTCCTCGCTCATGGTGAGTTTGGCGAATCCGACGTTGTTGCGGTCCAGGTAGGCAACGAAGTAGAGCAGGACAATCAGGGGCATGACGCGGCGGCGGACCTTGCGCAGCGTGCGGTCGCCCAGTTCGCCGAGTCCGAAGGACTTGGGGGCTAATGAAGTCATCATCGACCTTCTTAAGTGATTTCCTGCCCTGCGGCTGTGCCGGGTGAGGAACGCGGTGGATTGGGGTGGTGATCCTGCCCGCCTGGAAGCGCGTGCTGCAGGATACTTGTTGAGTCAGATGTCAGACATCTGATTCAGGAACTAGCCAAAATCTTAGGATGTGATTCGGATTACGTCAAGAGTCCAAGGTGGACGTCAGGACTTCGCGCCCCGGACGTAGCGTTCGTAGTCCGCATTGGTCTGGTCCATGTGCTCATCCATCGCCTGCCGGGACCGCTCCGCGTCGCCGCTCAGGATGCTGTCCAGGACCCGCTGGTGGTAATCGATGGCGTGCTGCTGGATCACCTCGACGGCCGACGTTTCGCGCCGGGTGACGTACAGCAGCTGGCCCAGCTGGGCGAACAAGGCCCGGACAAAGGGGTTGCCGGACGCCTTCAGGACGGCGTCGTGGAAACCAATGTCCGCCTCCACGAAACGGTCCAGGTCGCCGGAGTCGTGGAAGCGCTTCATGTCCGCGATGCACTCGCGCATGCGCTCGGCCTGCTCCGGGGTATAGCGTTTGGCGGCGAGCGCGGCGGCCCCGGTCTCCACCATGCGGCGCATCTCAATCAGGCCCACCGAGACCTGGTCGGCCGCATTGCCATGGGAGGCTGCCTTGAAGATCGCGTCCAGGCCGGTCCAGTTGTCCGTGGGGTTGACGAAGGTTCCCCGGCCGGCCTTCACATAGAGGATGTTTTGCGCGCGGAGGGCTTTGAGGGCCTCACGCACGGTGAGCCGGCTGACGCCGTAGGCCTTGGCGATGTCGGCCTCGGGCGGAATCGGGTTGTGGGGCAGGAGCTTTCCGTCAAGGATTTCGGTCAGCAGGCCGTCGACGAGATCGTCGACCAGTGTCCTGCGGCCCATCCCAGTTCCCACCTTCAGTCTCGTTTCGTGCTGCCATCCACATTACCCATGTCCGGGTGCGCAGCCATGTAGGCGTCGAGCTTGGCCAGCGTCTGCTCCAGGTTGGCCGGATGGCGTCGCAGGTAGCCGGCCATCCGGAGCAGGCTCTTGCCGCGGACCCGCCGCGCGTCCCATTGTTCGGTGACCAGGGTGCCCGCGGTGCCGTCCTTGCCCGTGGATGGTTCGAGCAGGTAGCGCCACACGTGGCCGTAAAAGTGCCGCCACGCAATCCGGTGGCCTTCCTCGAACTCGCAGACGGTATTGAGGATCTTGTAGTTCACCCGCATGTTCATTTGCATGCCGAACCTGGCGCGGAGGTACAGCCGCCGCGGCCCGCGCGGCTGGGCGCCCTTCACCGTGTCCGAGCCGTCGATCACGCTGTGCAGGGCAGGCGTGGCGAGCACCTCGAAGATGGCTTCGGGGGCGGCGGCGATGTACCGGCTGCGGGACACGAGATAGCGGGGATTCATCTAGTAATCCTAGTCCGCGATCGTGTTGCAGAATGAGGCATGCAGACTTCCCGCAACCCCCTTCGCGGCCGGCCGCGCATCGGCGTTCCCGTCCGCCTCAGCAGTTCCTCCGATCCCGACCCGCGCGTGGCGGAAGCCAACGCATTGTTTGAGTACATCGTGGAGCTGCTGCGCGAGGGCGGCGGCGAACCGGTACTGCTCGGCGCTTTGGAGCCCGACGACGGCGGCCTCGCCGCGGCGCTGGCCTCCCTTGACGGCGTCGTGCTTCCCGGCGGCGGCGACCTCGACCCCGCCCTCTACGGCGAGCTGCGCGGCGACGTCTGCTATGACATCAGCCCTGCCCAGGACGCGCTGGATCTCGCCGTGGCGCGTCTTGCGATCGACGCCGGGCTGCCTGTGTTCGGCATCTGCCGCGGGCATCAGCTGCTCAATGTGCTGTACGGCGGGACGCTCATCCAGGACATGGCACCGGGCACGGTGGCGCACCGCGAGCCCGCGCCGGTTCACGGGTCCGGCCCGTGGGCCTGGCACGAGGTGGCGGTGCGGGCCGGTTCCAGGGTGGCCGCGCTCTACGGCGGCGGTTCCGGTGCCGTTAACGTGAAGATCGCCTCCGGCCACCATCAGGCTGTGGCCCGGGTGGCCGGAGGATTGCGGGTGACGGCCGTGGCCGAGGACGGGACTGTCGAGGCGCTGGAGGATCCGGAGCGCTGGGTGTCCTCGGTCCAGTGGCACCCCGAGGCCCAGGAGCTCCCGGCCGGGGAGCGGCTCGCGCCGTTCCGGGCCTTCGTCGAGGTGTGCCGCACCCGGCCCTGAGCGCCGAGGACCGGAAACCCCGGGCCGTGGTCAGCTGGCGACGCTCACCGTCACCTTGACCGGGGCGCCGGTGGCCAGCGATTCCTGGGCGGCATCGGCAACCCGGGAGGCCGCGACGGCGTCTTCCGGAGTGCAGGGATTGTCCCGGCGGCCAAGGATCAGTTCGACGAACGCCTCCATTTCGGAGCGGTACGCCGTCTCGAACCGTTCGGCAAACGTCAGGTGCGGCTTCCCTGCGGGGAAAGCGATCCCCGCTTCGGCGGAGGCCAGCGCCGTCTTGTCGTCCAGGCCCACCATCAGCGAGCCGCGGGAGCCCTGGATTTCCAGCCGGACATCATGGCCCGCCCCGTTGTAGCGGGTCGCCGAAACCGTTCCCACGGTGCCGTCGTCGAACGTCACCAGCGCGAGGGCCGTGTCCACATCGCCGGCTTCACCGATGGCCGGATCCCCGTTGTTGGAGCCCTTGGCGTAGACCTCGACGATTTCGCGGCCTGTGAGCCAGCGGAGGATGTCGAAATCGTGGACCGAGCAGTCACGGAAGAGCCCGCCGGAGCTGGCCAGGAACTCGACCGGGGGCGGCGCCATGTCGCACGTGACGGCACGCAGGGAATGGATCCAGCCGAGCTCGCCGGCCTGGTAAGCGCGGCGGGCTTCCAGGTAGCCGGCGTCGAACCGGCGCTGGTGCCCGATCTGCACCACGCCGTTCCGGTCCCGGATGTAGTCAAGCACCGGCAGGGCGTCGGCCACGTTCAGGGCCACGGGCTTTTCGCAAAACACCGGGATCCCGGCGTCCACGCCGGCCCTGATGAGCTCGGGGTGGGTCCCGGTTCCGGTGGCGATGACCAGGCCGTCCAGCCCCGAGGCCAGCAGCGCCTGGACCGAGGGCAGGAATTCGGCACCGAGACCGCTTGCCACCGTCCGGGCATGCTCTTCGGCGACGTCGGTGAGGCGGAGGCGGACACGGATCCCTTGCGGGTTCAGGACCTCGTTGAGGGCGGCGATGTTGTTGGCGTGCATGACCCCGATCCGCCCAACGCCGACGAGTCCAAGGATGACGTCCTTCATACTTCTACTCTCATGTTTAGTGCGGGCACCGTGAACGCCGAACGGAAGGCCTCCAGGGCCGCATAAGTCTCGCCACTGGCCCACGCTTCCATGCCCACGGTCCCTTCGTAGCCTGCGTCCGCGAGCGCCCTGGCGACGGCCGCGTAGTTGATTTCCCCGGTTCCGGGTTCGCAGCGGCCCGGAACGTCCGCCACCTGGATCTCGCCGATGTATGGCAGGGCGGTCCGAACGAGCTCGACCAGGTTCCCCTCCCCCATTTGGGCGTGATAGAGATCCAGCATGAGCCTGGCGTTCGGGTGCCCGGCAGCCTGCACGAGCGCCAGGGTGTCCTTGGCCCGTGCCAGCGGGATGCCGGGGTGGTCCCGGATGGTGTTGAGGTTCTCGAGGCAGAACGTCACCCCGTACTTCTCACCGAGCTTCCCGAGCCGTTCCAGGGTCCGGGCGCCGGTGGCCCACATGTGTCCGCTGGAGCGGTAGACAGGCCTGGCTGCGTGGCCGTCGACGAGTTCCGCCGGGTGGACCACCAGCCGGCTGACGCCAAGTTCCAGGGCGGTGGGGATCAGGGACTCGGCGGTCCGCACCACCTCGTCCGCCGTGTCCGGATCCACGAGGCTGCCCGAGCTGTATCCGGTCATGGAGGAGAACACCGCCCCGGTGGCCTTGAGCGCGCCGATGTCCTTGGGCCGCGAGTCCCAGAGTTCGACGTCGAAGCCGGCCTCGTGGAGCCGGCTCACCCGCTCCGTGAACGGCAGGTCCGTAAAAACCATCTCAGCGCACACGGCGAGCCGCATCAGAGGACCACGTTCTCGTTGAGGGCCACTGGGTTGACCGTTGCCGGGGTCCCCTGCTTGACGGACTCGATGCAGGCCAGCGCCATGGCCAGTGCGCGCCGGGCGTCACTGGCTCCCGGGGTGAGGGTGAAGGGCTTTGGCTCCGTCGCGGTACCGTCACGCCGGGCGCGCACGGCGTCGGCGAAGTCCACCAGTTCGTCCGTGTAGGCCTGCCGGAAGAGCTCGACGTTCAGCCGTGGGGTGTCGGCGGACATCCCCTCGACAGTGAACCGGCGGGCGGCGGTTTCGGTGGCGCGGCCGGCCTGGACCATGCCTTTGGAGCCGAAGACCTCGCCGCGGATGTCGTAACCGTACAGTGCGCTGAAGTTTGCCTCGGCGACGGCGATCGCGCCGTTGCTGTAGCGGATGGTCACGACGGCGGTGTCCAGGAACCCCTGGTCCCGCAGTCCCGGCTCGACAAGCGCGTCGGCCACCGCATAGACCTCCACAGGTTCGGCGCCTTCGTTGAACCAGTTCAGGGTGTCGAAGTCGTGGATCAGGGTTTCGAGGAAGATGGTCCACGCAGGGATCCTTGCGGCGTGGCCGATGCTCCCCGTGCCCGGGTCCCGGGTCAGCGAACGCAGCAGTTGCGGCTGCCCCACGATTCCGGCGGCGAGGTCCTTCTTGGCCGCCTGGAAGTCTGCGGCGTACCGGCGGTTGAAGCCGATCTGGAAGTGCACTCCGGCGGCGTCGACGGCGTCAAGGGCGGCGTCGAGCTCCTCGAGCCCCTGGCCGGCGGGCTTCTCGCAGAAGACGTGCTTTCCTGCCGCTGCGGCCTGGCCGATCAGGGAGGAATGGAATCGCGCGGGGCTGGCAATGACGACGGCGTCAATCGCCGGGTCGGCCAGGAGGTCGGCGGCGTCGGCGGTCACCTTCTTGGTGCCCAGGGCGCCGGCCAGCGCCCCGGCGGATTCCAGGTTCGGATCCGCGATGGCGGCAAGGACGGCGCCCGGGACCCGGCGGGCAATGCTCTCGGCGTGGAAGGCGCCCATCCAGCCCGAGCCGATAAGTCCGATCCGCACCGGCAGGGCGACGTCGGACGGGGTGCGGTTGAGGTAAGCCAAAGGCTTGTCCTTTCAGAAGTTGGGGCGGCCGTTACTGGTAGGTATTGCCGGTGGTCTGGGCGACGTCGGCGACTTCGCCCTGGACTTCCTTGACGACGTCGCTGTGGCCGCCGAGTTGTTCGAGTTCGTGGGCGAGTTCGGCGAGTTCGGCGCCGCCGGCCATTTGGGCGGTGAGTTCGTCGAGGGTGATGTCTTTTTTGTCGTAGTAGCCGATCGATTTGCCGCGTTTGAGCAGCAGGAACCGGTCCCCGACGGGGAAGGCGTGGTGCGGGTTGTGGGTGATGAAGATGACCCCGAGGCCGCGGTCGCGGGCCTGCAGGATGTAGCGCAGGACCACGCCGGACTGCTTCACGCCCAGGGCCGCGGTGGGCTCGTCCAGGATCAGGACCTTCGCGCCGAAATACACGGCCCGGGCGATCGCGACGCACTGGCGTTCACCGCCGGAGAGCTGGCCGATGGGCTGTTCCACATCGCGCAGGTCGATGCCCATCGCGGCGAGCTCGGCGAGCGTGATCTCCTTCATCTTCTCCACGTCCATGCTCTTGAACGGCCCGAACCCGGACGTGAGTTCCGAGCCGAGGAAGAAGTTCCGCCAGATCGGCATCAGCGGCACCACCGCGAGGTCCTGGTAGACCGTGGCGATCCCGACGTCCAGGGCGTCCCGGGGGGAGCTGAACTTCCGCTCCTGCCCCATGACCTTCAGGACCCCGGCGTCGTGCTGGTGCAGCCCGGCGATGATCTTGATCAGCGTGGACTTGCCCGCCCCGTTATCGCCCAGGACACAGGTGACGCGGCCGTTGTCCACCGCCATGGTGACCTCGGAGAGGGCGATGATGTTCCCGTAGTGCTTCCCGACCCCGTCCAGGGAGAGCAGGTGCACCGGGGTGTGCGTGAGCGGGTCGTTTTCGTTCTGCAGCAGGGTCTGCTGGTCGATCTCTTTGGCGTTCATGGTTCCGGGGCCCTTCTACTTCAGTTCCGCGCGGCGCTTGACGATGAGGTTGACGATGGTGGCCAGCAGCAGCATCAGGCCCAGGAAGAACTTGAACCAGTCCGGGTTCCACTGCGCGTAGACGATGCCCTTGTTGGCCATGCCGAAGATGAACGCGCCGATCGCGCCGCCGATCGCCGAGCCGTACCCGCCGGTCAGGAGGCAGCCGCCGATCACCGCGGCGATGATGTAGAGGAACTCGTTGCCCACGCCCTCACCGGACTGCACGGTGTCGAACGCGAAGAGGTTGTGCATGCCCAGGATCCAGGCGCAGAACCCCACGGCCATGAACAAACCGATCTTGGTGGCCTTGACCGGCACGCCCACGGCGCGGGCCGCGTTCGCGTCCCCGCCGACGGCGAAGATCCAGTTCCCCACCCGGGTCCGCATCAGCACCCAGGTCGCGACCGCGACGAGCGCGAACCAGTAGAGCACAGTGATCTTGATATCGACCCCGCCGATGCTCACCGAGGAGGCGAACACCGCCCGGGCCGAGGCGAAACCGTCCATATTCGAGATCGAGGGCGAGGACACCGAACCGCCGATCAGCCGGGTCAGGCCCAGGTTCAGGCCGGTCAGCATCAGGAACGTCGCGAGGGTGACGATGAAGGACGGCAGCTTGGTCTTGATCAGGATCCAGCCGTTGATGAACCCGACGGACAAGGACACCACCAGGGCCAGGCCGACGCCGACCCAGACGTTCGTGGTGAAGTACCAGCTGAACAGCGACGCGGTCAGCGCCGAGGTGATCACGGCGACGCCGGTGGAAAGGTCGAACTCCCCGCCGATCATCAGCAAGGACACCCCCACCGCCATGATCCCGATCGTGGAGGACCCGTACAGGATGGTCGCCAGGGCACCGGGCTGGGTAAAGGTCGGGGATACCAACGCGAAGAAGATGAAGAGGACGATCGCGCCCACCAGGGCACCGACCTCGGGACGTCCGAGCAACTTCTGGAACGGACTGCGCTTGGCGACGCGCTCATCGGGCGCCGCTGACTCTGTCTTGGTCTGGGTGACGGTCATGATAAGTCTCCTAGCTGCCGGGCCGGCCAGGGCCGGCCCGGCCAGCGGGCTGTTAGCGGATACCCTGCTGGGCGAAGGTCAGGACATCAGCCGCATTGGACTTGTCGATGACCGCCGGGCCGGTCAGCACAGGCTGGCCGCCGCCGATGTTGAAGCCGCCGCGTTTGTTCTGCCAGATGGCGTCAACGGCGCCGTAGCCCTGCAGCCACGGCTGCTGGTCCACGGTGAACAGGACTGCACCATCCACAATCTTCTGGGCAAGCTCCGCGTTGAGGTCGAAACTTGCAACCTTGGCAGAGCTGCCGGCGTCAGTAACCGATTTGAGGAGGGTCAGGGTGATGGGGGCGCCGAGGCCGATGATGACGTCGGCGTCCTTGGAAGCCTGAAGCTTGGCAGTCGCGGTGGACTGAACGGAGGTCATATCCTTGCCGTCGACGTAAAGGATCTCCGTTCCGGGCACCTTGGCCTTCACACCGGCGCACCGTGCCTCAAGTCCGACGTGGCCCTGCTCCTGGATCACGCACACCGGGTGCTTGTAGCCGTCCGCGGCCAGCTTGGTGCCCACGGCTTGACCGGCGAGCTGCTCGTTGGAACCGAAGTGGGTGAATGCTCCGAGCTGGGAGGAGACCGATTCGCCGGCGTTGAGGCTCACAATCGGGATGCCGGCGTCAGTGGCCTTCTTCAGGACGTCTTTGAGGGCTTCAGGCTTGGCGAGCGTGACCGCGATGCCGTCGACCTTCTGGTCAATGGCCTGCTGGATGAGCTGGGCCTGGCGCCCGGCTTCGGGATCGGACGTATAGAGGAGCTCAACGTTGTCCTTCGCCGAAGCCTCCTCGGCGCCCTTGCGAACAATGTCCCAGAAGGTGTCACCTGCAGCGGCGTGGGTGATAAGGGCGACCTTGATGCGGGGGGTGCTGGCCGCCTGGCCTCCGCCGGCCGCGTTGCCTGAGTCGGCGGGCTTGCCGCCGGTGCTGGAACACGCGCTCAGGGCCAGCATGGGTACAACGGCCGCCACGAGGGCCGCCTTCCGCCACGAGAACTTGGTCACGATCAATCTCCTTTGATTCCGGGCCACGCCGGCCGCCTCATCGCGGCGGTCCATGAGCCATCTACAACCGATCATGGTGACTCCAATCACAGTTGTCAATAGTTTGTCCTGACATTAGGATGTTTTGACGTAACGAAGTGGAATCGAAATGTCTTATTCGCGGGGCATGCCGGCCCAGCGCCTTCAGCCAGACCCCCGCAAACAAGGCCCGTCGCGGCAGCCCTTGGCACCCTTCGGCAGCACTGCTACTATCAGAAAAAGGCAGTATGTCCTATCAAGCGAACATACACTGACATACGCGGCCAGGCCGGCACTACGGCCGCCGCGGAGCACAAGGGAGCAAGCCCAGTGGCGAATCAACTGAATCTGCGGATCGACCGCTCGTCCCCGGTGCCGCTGTACCACCAAGTGGTCCAGGGCATCGAGGCAGCGATCCACACTGGGTTGCTGGAACCCGGCAGCCGGCTGGAAAACGAGATCGACCTGGCTGCCCAGCTGAACCTGTCCCGGCCCACGATGCGAAAAGCCATGGACGAGCTGGTCCGCTCGGGCCTCCTGGTCCGCAAGCGCGGCGTCGGCACCCAGGTGGTGTCCAGCCAGGTCCGCCGCCCACTGGAACTCTCCAGCCTCTACGACGACCTGAGCAACAACGGCAGCAAGCCCACCACCGACGTGCTCAGCTTCTCGCATGAGGAGGCGGACGCCGTGATCCGGACAGCTCTGCAGCTTCCGGCCGGCGCCAAGGTCTACCACTTCACCAGGCTCCGGAAAGTGGGCGGCAAGCCGCTGGCCCTGATGGAGAACTGGGTGCGGGATGACATCACCGCCCTCGACGAGGCTTCCCTGGGCGCGCAGGGCCTCTACGCCATTCTGCGCAACGGCGGCGTGAACTTCCGCCTGGCCTCGCAGCGGATCGGCGCCATGATCGCCAACGACTACCAGGCGCCGCTGCTCGAGACCACCCCCGGCTCCGCCCTGGTGACCATGGAGCGGACCGCGGTGGACGACACCGGGCGCATGGTGGAAACCGGCCACCACGTCTACAGGGCGGATTCCTACAGCTTTGAAATGACACTGGTCCAGAGGTAAGCGTCCAGAGTTAGCAGTTCAGGGCTGGTCGGTCAACGACAGGGCGCTCAACGAATGGGCCTCTGGAGAGGCGCCAGCGATCGGCGCCACCGGCCCCCACCCGGACACACACACGCCCACCTCCGGCGCGACAACGAAAGGGCAGCTTCCATGGCCAACTGGGTCTATCCGTTCGGCACCGCCGCCGACGGCAACTGGGACATCTCCATCGGGACGTCCGACTCCAAACTCGAGGTGGACGGCTGGGCACACACCGGGCTGAAGGTCGCCACGCTGGCAGCCGGCGCCCCCGTCGAACTCGACGCGGCGGCGGAGGAACGCATCGTGATCCCGCTCAACGGCACTTTCGTGGCGACCGTCGAGGGGCAGGACTATCCCCTGGCCGGCCGGGTCAGCGTCTTCAGCGGCCCCAGCGACGTGCTCTACACGGGAGCCGGCAAGGCGGTGGCCATCGCCTCGGCCGACGGCGGACGGGTGGCAGTCGCCACCGCCCCGGCCAAGGCTGCCTACCCGACCCGCCTCATCACGGCCGCCGAGACGCCGGTGGAACTGCGCGGGGCGGGCAACTGCTCCCGCCAGGTCCACAACTTCGGCACCCCCGCCGCGCTGGAGGCGGACCGTTTCATTGTCTGCGAGGTCCTCACCCCGGCCGGCAACTGGTCCTCCTATCCCCCGCACAAGCACGATGAGGAAAAAGACGGCGAGACCAACCTCGAGGAGATCTACTACTTCGAAACCCGCGTGACGCCCGGGGCCCCGCAACGACCGGGCGCCGACGACGCCATCGGCTACCAGCGCGTCTATGCCTCCGACGAGCGGCCCATCGACGTTGCGGCCGAGGTCCGGACCGGCGACGTCGTCCTGGTGCCGTACGGCTGGCACGGGCCCGCCATGGCTGCCCCGGGTTACGACTTGTACTACCTCAACGTCATGGCCGGCCCGGGCCCGGTCCGCGAGTGGCTCATCAGCGATGACCCGCACCACGGCTGGATCCGCCAGACCTGGGAGGGCCAGGACCTGGATCCGCGGTTGCCGTTCAGCCGCTAGGCCGTCAGGCCGTTCCGGCCCCGGTTCCGGCCCCGGCTCCGCCAGCCCCGGCTCCGGCCTGGCTCCAGCGCTGACAGCTAGCCATTGAACGTGGCCGGGTGCGGTCCGGTGCGCCCGTCCCGCTCAAGGGCATTCACGGCTGCCAGTTCGCCCGCGGAAAGCTCAAAGCCGAACACCTCCAGGTTTTCCCGGATCCGGGCCGGCGTCACTGACTTCGGGATGACGATCCTGCCCTGCTGCAGGTGCCAGCGCAGAATGACCTGCGCCGGGGTTCTGCCGTGCCGCGCGGCGATCTCGTTGATGGCCGGATCTGCCAGCAGTGCACCCTGGGCCAACGGACTCCAGGCCTCCGTCGCAATGCCGTGTGCCGCGTTGAACACTGTCACGGCGTGCTGCTGCAGGGCCGGGTGCAGCTCCACCTGGTTGACCGCCGGCACCGTTCCGCCCATGTCGATCAGCCGTTGCAGGTGCCCCGGTTCGAAATTGGAAACGCCGATGGCCCTGACCCGGCCGTCGGCATGGAGTTTTTCAAGGGCCAGCCAGGAGTCGGCGTACCGGTCCGACGCCGGCGCGGGCCAGTGGATCAGGTAAAGATCAAGGTAGTCGAGACCCAGCTTGTCCAGGCTCGCGTCGAAAGCCGCCAGGGCTGGTTCGTAGCCGAGGTCGTCGATCCACAGCTTGGAGGTGATGAACAGGTCTTCCCGCGCGATCCCGGATTCCGCGAGCGCGCGGCCGGTTCCGGCTTCGTTTCCATAGATGGCAGCCGTGTCGATGCTCCGGTAGCCGGCGTCGAGCGCCGCCGCTACCGCCTCGGTGGTCTCGGCGTCGGGAATCTGAAAGACGCCGAAGCCCAACTGCGGCATCCGCACCCCGTTGTTGAGGACGATAGGGGGAATGGAACTCATGGTGTCTCCTGTGGGTGCGTTCGGGAGGTCAGCGGACAACGGCTGCAGCCTCGGTGGCGTGAAGATCGGCGCCGGCTTCCGCCGCTGCCGCGGCGGGGGCGGTTGAACCGCCAGCCGCCGCCAGGCGCTTGGCGTGAGCCGCGGCGAAGACCATCACCGCCAGGCCCAGCAGGGTAATCCCGGCGCCGGCCCAGATCGGCGAGGTGTAGCCGAGCCCGGCGGTGATGGTGACGCCACCCAGCCAGGCGCCCAGGGCATTGCCGACGTTGAAGGCGCCGATGTTGGCGCCGGAGGCCAGGGTGGGAGCGCTGCTGGCGTACTTCATGACGCGCATCTGCAGTCCCGGAACCGTGGCGAAGCCGAAGCCGCCCAGCAACACCATGGTGGCGATCGTCACCGGCTGGTTGCCGGCCGTCAGGGCGAAGGCCACGAGCACCAGCACCAGGGCGGCGAGCACCACGAGCAGGGTGCGGTCCACGTTCTTGTCGGCCGCCTTGCCGCCGACGGTGTTGCCGATGAAGAGCCCGACGCCGAAGAGGATCAGCAGCCACGGGACCGTGGCGGCGGAGAAGCCGGTGACCTCGGTGAGGGTGAACGCAATGTAGGTGAAGGCGCCGAACATGCCGCCGTAGCCAAGGATCGTGACGAGGATGGAGAGCCAGACCTGCCCGGACCGGAAAGCACGGAGCTCGCCGCGGAGTCCGCCGGAGGCAGAATCTCCCGAACCCGTTCTGGGCACCAGGGCGAGGATGCCGGCCAGGGCGAGGACACCAATCACGGTGATCGCCCAGAACGTGGAGCGCCAGCCCGCGGCCTGTCCCAGCATGGTGCCGAACGGTACGCCCAGCACATTCGCAGCCGTCAGGCCGGTGAACATGATCGCAATCGCGCCGGCCTTCTTGGTGGGCGCCACCATGCTGGCAGCCACCACGGCGCCGATGCCGAAGAACGCGCCGTGCGACAACGCGGCAATGATGCGGCCGATCATCATGACCGGGTAATCCGGTGCGAGCGCCGAGACGAGGTTGCCGGCAATGAACAGCACCATCAGCACGGCCAGCACGGGCTTGCGTTCGAAACGCGTCACGGCGGCGGTGAGGCCCAGCGCCCCGACCACGACGGCGAGCGCGTAGCCGGAGATGAGCCAGCCCGCGGTGGCCTCGGAGACGTGGAAGTCTGCGGCCACTTGCGGCAGCAGGCCCATGATGACGAACTCGGTGAGTCCGATGCCGAACCCGCCGAGGGCGAGTGCTATCAGGCCAACAGGCATGGAGGTGCTCCTTACAAAGCTGTACGGATGGGGTATGGCGCGTAAGCTAGTAGTTGCAGACGCGTTATTTATTTTTGCACAAGCAGATACAGCGCGCAAGCAACTATTATTTGATGTGCCCGTCACCACCCCGCCGGGCACGCGAGTTGAAGGGAAACACCTGATGGGCATCAAGGACGACGCCGTCGAGGTCCGGGCGCAAGGCTGGCGGACCCTGGCGGCCCTGCACGGGCTGATCGAGGCCGAGCTGGAGCGGTCCTTGCAGGCCGAGGCGCAGCTCTCCGTCGTGGAGTACACCGTGCTGGATGCGCTGAGCCGGCAGGACGGCTGGCACATGCGGATGCAGCAGCTGGCCCGCGCCACGGCGTTGAGCGCGAGTGCCACCACGCGCCTGGTCAACCGGCTCGAGGACCGCGGGTTGCTGACCCGGATCCTGTGCGCGGATGACCGCCGCGGAATCTACACCGAGCTCACCCCCAGTGGCATCGCCTTGCTCGAGCAGAGCAGGCCGGTCCACGACGCCACGCTGGAACGGGCGCTGGCCGAGGCCCAGGAAGTCCCCGAACTGGCGCCGCTGGTCGACGCCCTCCCCCGGCTGCACGCCGCGGTCTAGCGCGGCAGCGGTCCAGTACGGCAGCGGTCCAGCGCGGCAGCGCACCAAAGCACGCGAAAGCCCCGCCCCGGGGACAAACCGGGGGCGGGGCTTTTGTATGTGCTGGGGCTATGCGTTGACGGGTTGCTTGGCAGCAGCCTGTTTGAAGAAGTGTTCCAGGTCCTCCAGGGACTTGTCCTTGGTCTCCGGAACCACACGTTTGACCCAGAGGATGGCTGCCAGCTGGATCGCGACGAAGATGAAGAACGTCACGGAGACGCCAATCCAGGACACCATCTGCGGGAAGAAGAATCCGATCAGGAAGTTGATCATCCACAGCACGAAGACACAGATCCCCATGCCAATGCCACGGACGTGCAGCGGGAAGATTTCGGCCATGGTCAGCCACGTCACCGTGCCGATGCATGACTGCATCGAGGCCAGGAACGTCACCATGAACACCAGCACCAGGTACCCGCGGAGGGTGCTTTCCGGGATGGCCATGGAGATGATGCCGATGGCCAGCAGGGACGTGGAGGTGCCGATCAGACCGGCGATCAGCATGGATTTTCGGGGTAAACGAGACATGAGGGACATTCCGACGACGACGGCGACCACCGAGGTGACGCCGTTGACGACGTTCGCGATCAGGGCGCCCTGGTCGCCGAAACCGGAGCTGGAGAGGATGGAGGTGCCGTAGTACATGATCGCGTTCACGCCGCTGATCTGGTTGATCACGGCCATGCCGAGTCCGACGACGAAAATGCGACGGATCCACGGGACCGTGAGGTCGCGGAGGGTGCCGAGCTTGGATTGGTAGTCTTCCCGCGCGGCCTGCCGGACTTCGTCGAACTCGGTGGAAATGTCCCCGGTGGCCCGCGTCCGGCGCAGTACCTCAAGAACTTCGCCGAAGCGCCCGGCCGAGGCCAGCCAGCGGGGGCTTTCGGGCAGCAGCAGCATGCCGAACCACAGGATCACGGCCGGGAGCGTGGCAATGACCAGCATCCACCGCCAGACGTGGGAGGCCTCCGGGAAGGCGTTGCCCAAGACGGCGTTGAAGGTGAAGGCCAGGAACTGTCCGGTGACAATCATGAGCTCGTTCTGGGTCACGATTCGTCCGCGCTGGGCTGCCGGGGACATTTCCGCGAGGTAGACCGGAACGATCACGGACGCCCCGCCGACGGCAAGTCCCAGCAGGGTGCGGGAGGCGATGAGGAGTTCGGTGCCGGGCGAGATGGAGCAGGCGATCGTGGCGACCGCAAAGATCAACGCGAGTCCCATGATGGTCTTGCGTCGGCCGAAGCGGTCCGAGAGCCGGCCCGCCGAAATGGCGCCGAATGCCGCGCCGAAGAGCAGGGTGGAGGTCACCAGCCCTTCGGTCAGCGGGGTGAGGCCAAGATCCCGCTGCATGAACGGCAGTGCGCCGTTGATGACGCCGGTGTCGTAACCGAACAGCAGTCCGCCAAACGTGGAAAAAAGTGCCACCCGGCGCAGGAATCCCTGGGGGTTCGAGGCGCCGGCGGTTCGGGTTTCCCGGGCCGTGGAGCCGGCCCCGGCCGGCGCTGCGGTGGTCAGTGTGCCGTCAGACTTCGTCATAGGCTCGCCTTCGCGATCCGCTGCTTCATAGTCTCCAGCTGGTAGCGGGAGACCTCCTCGGCGTGGTCGTCCTCGGCGAAGACGCTTGAGACCATCACCGTGTCCTCGCGGTCCAGGAAGCCGATTTCCTGCAGGCCGCCGAAGAACTCGTCCCAGTTGACGTCGCCGTCGCCGATTTTCAGGTGCTGGTGCACGCGGACGGGATTGCCGGGCGGGTTGGTGATGTAGCGCAGGCCGTGGGAGGCGTGGTGGTCCATCGTGTCGGCGACGTGGACCAGGCGGAGCTTGTCCCCGGCGGCCCGCATGATCTCCAGCGGGGCGTTCTTCATATGGAAGCTGTGCGAGGCCACGTAGACCAAGCCCACGTTTTTCGAGTTCAGCCCGCGGATCACCCGGATCGCGGCCAAGCCCTCCTCGACGAAGTCGTCCGGGTGCGGGTCGATCAGCAGGTCGATCCCTTCCCGCTCGATGATGGGGAGCAGTTCCTCCATGGACCGGTAGAAGGCGCGTTCGGATTCCTCGGCCTTCTCCGGCCGGCCGCTGAACTCGGTGTTCATGGTGCGGACGCCGAGGTCCACGGTGATCTGGATGGCGCGCTTCCAGTAGCGGACGGCGGCCTCGCGTGCGTCCTCGTCCGGTCCCGACCAGCGCAGCACGGGCAGCACCGATGCGATCTCGATTCCCGCGTCCTTGCAGGCCGCCTTCAGCTTTCCCACCAGTTCGTCGTCGGCCTTCGGGTGGTTGAAGAAGGGGATGAAGTCGGCGTGCGGGGTCATCTGCATGTACTTGTAGCCGAGGTCGGCCACCACGCGCGGGAACTCGAGGAGTCCGTGGCTGTGGTGGAACGGCGTGGGGTCAAGGGCGATTTTCACGGTGGACACTCCATTGTGGATCTGGCGGGCGTGCGGGCGGCCGGCGCCGCGGTCCTTGGCAGGAGGCGGCGCCGGCCGGCAGGGTTCCTAGCGGTACAGGGCAGGCTTGGCGTTGAGCTTCACGGCGACCTTTTCGCCGTTCTTCTGCGCCTCGACGCCGGCCTCGCAGCAGGCGGCGGTGGCGTAGCCGTCCCAGGCGGTGGGGCCGCCGATCTCATCGCGCAGGGCCGCGTCGACCCAGGACTGGATTTCGACGTCGTACGCCGCCCCGAATCGCTCCTCGAAGCCGGGGGTGACGTTGCCTCCCCAGTGGCCGTTGCTGCGGGTGTAGGGGCCCTTGTCGCCGCCGATGCTGACGATGCCGTCCTCGAAGGAGGCCTGGGTGGCCACCTCGTAGCCGAACTTCGCGTTGACGTAGATCTCGACGTCGGCCAGGACACCGGATTCGGTCTCGATCAGCACGTGCTGCGGGTCGTGCTGACCGGCCGGTGCGTTCCTCGTGGGTTTGCCGAGGCGGACCTGGACCGACGTGATTTCTTCGCCGGTGAAGTAGCGGATGGCGTCGAATTCGTGGACCACGGAGTCGTTGATTAGCATCTCGTTGGTGAAGCCCGCCGGGGTGGTGGGGTTCCGGTGCTGGTGGTGGAGCATGAGCAGCTCGCCGAGTTCGGAGTTGTGGATGATCTTGCCAAGGGCGGCGTATTCGGCGTCGAAGCGGCGCATGAAGCCGACCTGGATGCGCTTGTGGCCCAGCTTCTGCTCGGCCTCGACAATCTTCCAGGAGGACTGGGCATCCGGGGTGAGCGGCTTCTCGCAGAGGATCGGGATGTCCTTGGCGATCGCCTTGAGCAGGATGTCCTCGTGCAGGAAACCGGGGGTGGCGATCAGCACGGCGTTGACGTCGCCGTTGTTGAGGGCCTCCTCGGCGTCGGCCAGGGCGACGGCGCCCGGGATGCCCTCGATGGCTGCCTGCGCCCGGGCGGGGTCGACGTCGACGACGGCAGCGACTTCCGCGCCGTGGATGCGGGTGTTGAGCCGCTGGATGTGGTCGGCACCCATACGGCCGGCACCGATGACAGCTACTCGGAGGGTCTTAGTCATGATCTTGTCCTCAGTTCTAGTTGACGGCGGTGCGGGAGCCGCAGGAGAGCAGGTAGTTCCGGGTGCGCTTGGCGATCGGCATCGGAACGTCGAAGGCCACGGGGTACATGTCCTGTTCCACAATGCCAAAGATCGGCCGGTTGAGCGCCTCGACGGCTTCGATGACGGCGCGCAGGTCCGGCAGGCCGTTCGGCGGTTCGGTCATGACTCCGGCCAGGTTGGCGGCCGCCCAGGTCATGTTTTCCTCGTTGACCTTTTTGAGGATGTCCGGGTTGATCTGCTTGAGGTGCAGGTAGCCGATCCGGTCCGGGTAGTTCTTGATCAGGTCGAGGCTGGAGGCGCCGCAGTATTCGGCGTGGCCGGTGTCCAGGCAGAGGTTGAGGTACTTGGCGTCCGTGGCGGCGAGGAGGGTCTCGATGTCCTCCTGCGCGCCGACATGGGAGTCGGCGTGCGAGTGGAACTGCTGCTGCAGGCCGAAGTCCTCCAGCAGGGTCTTGCCCAGCCGGTTGTGGCCGGCGAAGAGGTCGCTCCAGGCCTGTTCACTGAGCTCGCCGCTCTCCACGGGCTCGCCGGTGACGTCGTCGCGCCACATCGCCGGGATGACCACCATGTGCTCGCCGCCCATCGCGGCCGTGAGTTCGGCGACCTTGCGGGCCGGTTCCCATGCGGTGTCCCACTGGTCCAAGCCGCGGTGGAAGGCGGTGAACACGGTGCCGGCGCTGATCTGCAGGTCCCGCTGTTTGAGCTCTTCAGCCAGGCGTGCCGGGTCGGTGGGGAGGTAGCCGTACGGGCCCAGTTCGATCCATTTGTAGCCGGATTCGGCCACCTCATCCAGGAAGCGTTCCCACGGGGTCTGCTGGGGGTCATCCGGGAACCAGACGCCCCAGGAGTCCGGCGCGGTGCCGATGATCAGCTTGTTCTCTGTCATTTCCATTCCTTCTCATCGATTGCTCCGCAGGTGCCGTTTCGGACGCTCAAAACGGCGGTTGCGGAGCAATCGATCGCGGTTGTTGGGTGGCGGTGATTGGGCCCACGCCGCCAGGGTTCCCTGGCCGAGCTTGCG